>NZ_JACLQK010000030.1:0-17279 GCF_016648645.1 Streptococcus sp. 22.1
AGTTGTGTATAAGAGACATTATTATTTATTGTGGGATTTTCTTTCACTTATCTGGTCGAATCGACTATTTTACTCCAATATTTTTAGATTGCAAAAGTTTTTGATTATGGTCTATAATTTCACTTGAAAAATCAGTACCCACATATTTTTTTACATAATTAATTAGTTCAAATGCGAATAATCCAAAACCGCAGCCAATTTCTAAGATCGAATCAACGTTTTTATTGTTTAAAACTTTTTGAATTATTGCATTACGCCAATTTAGCATTTGTTGCTTAGGTAGAACCTCATGTGTATAACTACTCTTCCAACCACTTATATTAAAAAGTGAAGCTTCTTTATTATTTTTATAACTATAATCGTAAACTTTGTTCCACTCGTTTACATAACTATCCAAATCCGAAATTTGTTTAGCTATCTTTATAAAAGAATAAAAATTATTTTGGTATAAGATTGTTTTACAATCAATCACTTCATCTTCATGCTCAATAACTTTATTGATTTCCTCCAACTCAACCCTATAACCTCTTATTTTGGTCTGATTGTCATTCCTACCATAGAATATAAACTCACCGTTATCATTTTGCCTAACTAAATCTCCAGTGTTATATATAGTAATTATCTTATCATCTCCTAAATCCTTTTGATAAAACGATTCTGAATGACTCGTATATTTCCCAACTTGAGGCCCAAAGATATGTAAGTACCCCAAAGCCCCTGGCGGAACAGAATAACCATACTGATTTAGTAATAGTGTACCAACACCATTCAATGGTATACCAATAGGCACTTTGTTGTTTTTTGAAAAATCAGATATTTCTCCAGCAATAACCCCAATTGTAGTTTCAGTAGGACCATAATGGTTAAATATGCAAAAACCTCTATTTTCAATAGAATTTAAATAAGATAATATTTTGGATGATAGTTCCTCGCCTCCAAACATTAAAACAACTCTCGGTAGGTAACTACACTCTGTAACTTGATTCCCCATATAAAGCGCTTGAAAATAGCTAGGAGTTATTTTCAAAAAATCAATTTGTTCAGTTTTTATTAAATTTAAAAATTTAGATGAATTTAAGAGATCATATTTCTCATCAGGTAAAATTAAGCACCCTCCTGTACTTAAACTTAACAATAAAGTTGTATAGCCAAAATCAGTCACCAATGTTGAATGCCATAAGAATTTTAAATTTTTTTCAAGTACTACTCTCGACATTATTCCATAAAGGTAGGAATTCAAATTTTGTAGATTAATCTCTACTGCTTTTGGAATCCCAGAAGTGCCGGAGGTGAAAATAGTATATACTTTAGAGTCAGTAGTTCTAAAATACTTATAATGATCGACCAGTTCTAAGTTGTTATCAGTTATTTTACTTCCTACTGTCTCAAACAAGGCGTCTAAAACGAGTATAGTCACATTAAAATCCTCAAATTTTTGAATAACATCCGCAAAACTATTATCACAAATTATTGTTGAAGAGCCCGTAATTTGAAGCATCTCCGTAATCCTATTATTTGGAGTTTTATTGTCAATTACTGTGTATGGGATTTCCGAGTACCATAAACATATAATCAAGCACAACAACTCATAAGAATTGTCCATTGCAACCAATATTTCATTTTTAAAGTCAATTTGTTTTTGTTTTAAATTTTTAAAAATATTATTGGCACCATGGAATATATCACTAATAGTATAATTATTTTGGCCATGCTTTAAAAGTATGGGATTAGAATCTAAGTTACTCATACTCATCTATTGTTGTATTCATCTGCTCTTGATTTTCTTTGATTTCTTTCTCAATAGGTGAAATTTCCAGCATTTATCGGCATATCTCCTTGCCCAAAGGTAACTGTGTAGCTATTTCCAGAAGTCACGGATGATACGATAGCCCCCTTGTAAGCATAGCGGCTAGAAGTCGTGTCCCACTCTTCAGGCAAATGAAGGTCACTGGCACGATTGGCACTGAGCGAACGTGCCAACCCCTCATTGGTGACTTGGATAGAAGAGCCATGAATCGGCACAAAACGACCTGAAGAATCTTTAACATACTCTAAGCCTATGTCATTGTGGTTAAGAGAGGAATGGGTGAAAACACCAGGATTTGTCCGTGAAAAGGTCACCTGCGAGCCATCTTCTAGGAAATACTTGGCGACCAAGCGAAACTCCATCTTGTCCTCCCGCCAGTTGCCAGTGCCATCTTCTCGATAAGCAATAAAGCCCTCTGTCGGATCATTGGGAACAACCAGCTTGACCGCATTCTTTCCAAGAGGAGAGTGGATGTTGGTCAAAGCATACTGTATATGTGTGATTTTCTTGCCTGCAAAATTAGCGTGTAGAAGATTTTGGTAATCAAACTGCAAGGTTTCTCCCGTAGCAAAGTGGTCATAAACAAAGAAACCTGTCGAGTCCAAAATCCGACTGTAACCGCCTAATAAGGCATCACCACGACTGATAATGGAATCAGGATTGCGGGTACTAGCCCCATGCCGTGCCTGCGGTTCACCGTCGTTGAGGTTGAGGCCTTGGGCTAAGGCTTCTGAGATATAGCCGTCCTCACCACGAGTGATTTCAGCCAATTCCCGATTGTAGCGTGCGAGGTCGGCTTGGTTTTCCGCATCAATGGATTGATTTTGTCGAGCAACTTCTTCTTGTTTCTTGCGGTTACGTTCTTTAACTGTCGCAATTTCTGCGTCTCGATTTGTGACCAGTTTTTGTTTTTCCGCATTTCGTTTATCAACAGCCGCTTGTCCTTGGCGATTCGCTTCATCCACTTTAGATTGTCCTGCTTGATTGCGACGCTTGATGGCTTCATTCTCTTCTTTCATGCGAGCCAAACCAGCCTCGTTTTCTCGCTGTAAGGCTTGATTTTGTGTTTTGATAACCTCGGCCCTTGACTTCTTATCCAGATAAGTCGCTAAAGACTTTTGATTCTCAATACCAATCATCTGAACCTGCTTGGTATAGTTTTCAAAATCCGTTTTTGAACGACCGTCACCAGAAGAGACTTCTCTCGTGCTTTCTTCAATCCGAGCATCCGAATACTGATGTTTGACTCTTGTCTTGACTTGTTCGACCTCTTGATTCACTTGACTCGCAGTCTCAGCTGCCTTTACTTGAGCAGCTTTTAGTTCTTGATTAGCAGTCTCTATTTCTTTTACTACACGAGCATGAGTTGCCTTTTCCTTAACATAGTCAGCTGTCACTTTCTTAACTTCCGCAACCTGTTTGTCAGAATCAGCTTGTGCTTTTGAGAGAGCAGTAGCTGTTTCTTCAGCTGTTTTTGTCTTGCCTAGATTTGCATCCTTGTCTGTGACAACTTGAACGCCTTCACCCTTTGCGACTTGAACTGCCTTATCCAATTCTTCGTGTGGTACAGTAACGGGCAAATCACCACTTGCTTGATCACTTTGATTGGCTTGGTTGACATGTTCCGCAATGTCATCTGGCTTCGCTTGGATTAGATTGGTGGCAGGATTTCCAGTTCCAACCACTTCTTCCGCATAAACAGGTTGACCACCCAGACCAACAACTGCGGTCATCAGAGTTCCAATCGCAACCGAACACAGGGTACGGTATTTCCTACTTTTCCGAAAAACATGTTTCTCGCCTTTTTCTTGGACTAACATGTGACTACCTCCTGGTATTTAGATTTCTCTCAAATCCTACCAAAGACGGCTTGAAATGATTATCACATGAAAAAGGGGCAGCAAAAAAGCCACCTGAACTCAATCAAGTGGCTTAGAAATAAAAAACGGGAGGACTGACGCATCAGACCCTCCCAGACATAAACAAGTATGCCCCATTTCGATATAACTATGTTACTACAATTATTCAGATAAGTCAAGAAAATTTCTTAATTTTTGAATCGTATCCTTCCTATTTGTACTAATAATTTTAAATAGAATATCTCTGTTATTCAAGTCAGTATCAAATTTAGTAACAATATCCTCAAAGGAATCAATGTAATTATTAAGTAATTCAACTGAAAAATTCAATTTGAACGCTGCCCAAATCAACAAAACAAAATAATCTTCAATGAACAAGCAAGTAAAACTATTTAGATGCAACTCTAACTTAATATGATTTTTTATAATTTTCGAAACACCACTTGAAAAATTAGCATCAAAAATTACACTGTTATGCATTGTTGCATTCCGTAAATCTAGTAATCCATTTACTAATAGTTCTACTGAATTTATTTTATCAGGCACGAATTGAAAATCATTTGTTAACTTATTTCTCCCCTCTTTATTTAATGCTCCAAGAATCTTACTAAATTGTCCCATCGTTATTACTTCAAAATATGCCCATAATGGAATTTGATATTCGGAAGATTTGAAATGCTTAATGGATACATTTTTGTCAGAATAATAAGAAATAGTTCCTAAAATATTAACTCTGAGTGCTTCAAAATGTTCGTACGCCTCATTATATTTTTTAGAATTAACTGGATAATCTGCATACCTATTTAATTTATTGTGTAAAACATCATAAATTCCACTACTATCATTAGATACAAGGGATGATAGGACTCGATTCTTAAGACCTGTTTCAATCAACATCAATAACGGATAAAACAACCCTTTTAAATTCATGTCGAACTGATAAATGGCACGAATTTCCTCGAAATGTTTGATATTTAAACGTCCGTCTGAATTATATTTTTTTACAAATCGATACCTCTTGTAACCATGGTAGTACCCCATATTTAAAAGTTCAGATTCATCTGACTTTTTAATTGAAACTAAATGATGTTTATTTATATGCTTAATTAAGCTCGAATTATCATCTCCTATTTTACTAGAAATATCTGTATCATCCGGGATACCCACTAATTTATGAATCAGATACGAACTTCCAAAAAGAAGTTGGCTCTCTTGAATCAATTGATTATAGGCTACAGCATCCTTATGATTTGAATCTCTCAGAAAATCTTCAAGTAAGTTGGCAAAATTTTTAATCTCCTCTATTTCCTTAATCATACGTAAACCTCAGAAGTTTTGATATAAGGATTATACCATATTTTCCTCATTTCGTCGTATAGGCAAAACTCATGACACTATCCGCTTGCGAGAACCGTCTAAAGGTATAATAGTTCTGATTCCCATTGACATTGGTTTCTGATACCAGAAATGAGCCATCTGGATAGACCTTCTCGACAAAAGAGACATGCCCGTATGGGGCAAGGGTTCCATGACTTCCTCCTACAAAGGAGATAATCGCCCCTGCTCTTGGAGTAGAGCCTGTTCCACCACCCAGACTTGCAGCCGTTGCCACCCAATCTTGACCATTGCCCATAGTGTTGATAACGGGAATCTTCTCTCCATTTCTGCCCTTGAGTTTGAGTCCCAACTGGTTGATACGAGCCGCCACTCCCCAGGTACATTGACCATAGGCATAGGCATAGCCTATACCGTCCTCCACCACCTGGTATAGAGTTGTCATAAAGCTCTCCTCTCACGCTTTCCAAGGCCTTAGAATCACTTTGTGCAGTCCCACCATTTGGCTGACTAAAGCCCTTTTCAATCTGGTAATACCACTCCGTCGCTCTGGTCTGGCGTTCCAGTAACTTGTCTCCAGAATTGCCCTCCCAGTAGGTCAAAAAGAGTTGGGCAAAACTAGCTGGACTCCCTGTATTCCCAAAGAAGTCCTTAAGCCAATTAGTGTAGTAAGGATTGTCTCCATGAAGCATGAAATTTAGCTGTAAATCAAGTTCATACCACTTCTTGTTGTGGCTGTGGGCATAGTTGACGAGGGCAGTGTGGCGAACCGAACCGTCTGCTGTGTCCGTCCATTGCCCCAAACCAAGCCCACGGTGGAGAATATTGGGATAGCCTCCTCCGTATATAGCTGGACCACCCATCGCCAGCCAGTTTTCATCATCCCAAGAGCCATCACTTGCCCCAACTGGTGGGGAGAGATAATCTCCTTCTGCCCGTTTGGGATTGATGGAAGATTCCACCGACCAGTTACCAAGAATAGCCGCAATAGCCTGCGGACTCGCTCCTTTGGCTTTTAGATACTCGTAGATGGCTTTGGCCTTCGCAAATTCATCACCCCCAAACTGACCAATAGTAGGAAGAATAGTCGTTTGGAGCTGAATGACCTTGGGAAAATTAAACTGGGGATTGACAAAGGTCAACTTATCCTTCTTGTCTTTATATTTTTTGATAGGTAATTTTCAGCCCCGTTTCGTCCTTGGTTTCCCCAATGGCGTCACCAGCTAACACTCGTGTTCCCTCAATCGCTCGCCCATTTGCAATATTAAACAGGGTTAGCCTACTTTCGTTCTCACCCTTTCCATTGGTTAAAATGACGTTATCTCCATCAAGAGACACCACCCCGTCCATAGGAGCGACAACGATTTGATGGGGTTTGGCTTCAAGGATAATGTAGTTCTGAAAAGTTGGTTTCCCATCCAAGGCATAGTAACCAAACCGATAAGACATGGTGAGGGTATCTTCATTAAAGCTAGTCGGTAAATCTCCAACAACGACAATGCCATGACGATCCTGAGTATTTAAAGTAAACATTGGCTCTTGGTATTCCTTAAAGCGTCTACCATTTTGTCTCTTGTCTAATCTATCTGGTGTCATACAAGGAATCGCAATCTTAAATCCTTCTCCTTTCCCACGAACTAAGGTTGGCGCAAGACCTTCTGAATAATAAACTTTACCGCTCATTCCACTTTTTGATGGATTCAAATTTCCTAATGTTTTTAAAGTATCAGAGTTAGTTGCTTGACCTTCTCGTCTGAAAGTAAATAAGAGTCTGGTACCTTTCTTTCTAGAATGTCCGATAATAAACACCCTCTCTCTGTTTTGGGGAACGCCAAAATCCTTACTGTTAAGCACCTGCCACTCAACATCAAACCCCAACTCATCAAGTGTGGTAAGGATTGTGGTGAACGTCCGTCCCTTATCGTGATTGAGTAGGCCTTTAACATTTTCAAGAAAAAGAAAACGTGGTTGGATTTGTTTGGCCGCCCGAGCAATTTCAAAGAACAAAGTTCCTCTAGTATCTTCAAATCCCAATCGTCTTCCTGCGATTGAAAATGCTTGACAAGGGAATCCCCCACAGATGACACCGACTTTCCCTCTAAATTTTTTAAATTCGTCATCTGAAACATCTCGTATGTCATGAAATTCAATTTCTCCTTCCGTTTGAAAAATGGACTTATAAGATTCTCTAGCAAATTTATCAATCTCACAAAATCCAATACACTCGTGTCCGACACTTTCCATTCCTAGTCGAAAACCACCGATACCTGAAAATAAATCAATAAATTTCATTTCTTTAGCCCCCTTCCTGATCGACTATCAATGTCCAAAGAGTCACACCACTTGAAATGAAAATGAGCATAACTAATATCCACTCGATTGGTGACATTTAACCACCTCCTTTTCTAACACGGTTATTCCAAACGGAATATAGGCCATTAAACACAAATTCAGCAAGTACTTTCGCACGTCTAACAAAGCGAACATTGTCAAGAGCATACTGATAGATTCTCTCAAAATCAGTCATTGCAATTTCACCGGCTATCTCAGAAAAACCTTCTCGTCTAAATTGATCTTGTACCAATCCCCAAATATAATCTCGATCATATTTTGTGACCTTTTCTACTTTTCTTTTCAAGATAGGTTGAGTATTCCTATCCTCCTCATCCTCAAAAAGAATTTTAGGTAATTTATAATACCGTTCTGAAGTTTGGTATTGATTTGCAGTAATTCGTTTCATAGTGCTCCTCCAAGTTCTTTGAGTATTAAATCTCCACTTGATTCCAAGCGAACCAATCCACTTTTTTCCAATTCAGCCATAAGAGATATGGCCTCAACAATATCTATTCCCATTTCACGTACTAAAAATGACAATATAGCGTGATGATTGTAATTCTTTTGTCATTTTCCCTCCTGAAAATAAAAAAAGGAGAACAATATTCAACTGTTCTCCAAAATAAATTTATTAAAAAGAAAAACCCTGCCAAATTAATTTTTGGTAGGGTTTTTGGTAGGAAACTAAATTAATTTATCAGTTTCTAAAATGTGTTCACGATTCTAAAAGGCTGATACTATAGTATTCCGAATTCTAATTGGTATATGCCTCTTATTTAAGACTAATTATATCTCCCGCATTTGCTAATAACAGTAAAGTGCTTCTTCAGAAAAACTTATATTAAATTCGTATTAAGCATATAGTAAACATACTAAGATTAGTAGTGAAGAAATCTCCGACAGGAGAGAGTACTCACTACTTTTTCTTTGTATTGAAGTAGTGGTGTCTTGTTAAGTCGTGACTTCTTTTGGCACTAGACGTTGCTTGATAAACTGGCAAGATACCTGTTTTAGATGGAATATTATCAAAGTATATTGGATGCTAGACGTCAAGTATTGAAAATGGAATCACTAAAACATGGAATTATTCAAGACAAAAGAGGTAATGTCATGCGTGCAGTATTTGGAATTGATGTAAGTAAAACAAGTTCTGAGGTAGCAATTTTAGTCAACGATGAGACTGTTCATAACCCCAAGATTATATTTGAGGCTATAGGCGTCTATTCTCGACGTCTTCAAGCCTTTCTTGAAGAATATGGTTACGCTTACACACGGCTAAATCTCAGCTTGTGTACAATCGTAAACCAACTTACGTGCAGGAAGAAGTTTATCAATACCTGCATGATTTAAGCCGTTTCTATCAAAATATGACAGAAGACCTTGTTCGAGCTAAAAAGCGTCTGCACAAGGTCCTACAAGTCACCTTTCCTCAATTGGAAATTTCTTATCCACACCAACTGGAGAGCAATATTGGAACTTACTGATGGCTTTTCCATGCAAAGAGTTTGTATTAAGCCTTTCTCAAAGTGACTTGTGTGAAATTATCCGCCAATCTACCTCCAAACGTATCTCTGAAAAGCGTATTGCTTACCTGACTGATAAACTTATAAAACTCTCTAAACTATCTTTTTGTGCAATCAAGAAAACCTCTCAAATGCTTGAAGAGGTTCGTCTTTCTGAACGCAGACAGGTTGTCTTAAACGACTTGGTAGCTCTAGCTCAGCCTTTACCAGAGTATGACATCTTACGGTCAATCCCTGGCATCGCAGAAACCACGGCAACGTCTATCATTGGCGAATTGGGAGATATTCGTCGCTTTCAGTCTACCAATTCCTGCCATAATGCTGACTTTTATGAGAAACGAAAAAGACAATACCTTCAACAAATCCTCATGCAGTTCCTTCAATACATCGTCTCATTCAGACAATGTTTTACCTCAAGTACCTAACCTTTATCATCCCTGCTAAAAAAACTGTCAAGTTTGACTATCCATTTAATTGTATCTCCTTATAAATAAGGTCTCGTTTTTTTGAGTGATTAATTTCTAAGTTACTATGAAGAATATAGCATTAGCTTTATACACCCCTTCACATAATATTTTGTGTATAAAAAGTATTGATTTGTCTTTGGCCTTAAAAGTACTTAAAATTATATCCTTTCCCCTTTATTCATTCTATATTCTACTTAAATACAACACTTTCTGAGTTGAACAATAGTTTACCGCTAGAGAAACGAAGTTGAGAACTCCTTAAAAATCTTTTTTCAATCACTTCATCTACTGCAGCATCGTCAAAATGGATAACTTCTCCGACTTTTTTCAAACATCCAGCTTCACTTGAATCAAGCAAGCTGAAAATTTTCGCTAGATCTGGAACTACTCCGACACCGGCGTATTTAAACAATTCGGCTAGAGGAATGTAATTGGTTAGTGTCTTCAATGGTAAATTCTGAACGTATTCCCTACAACCTTTCATGAAGGCTAATTTTTTTACCTCATTTTGTTGACGACTATTTGTCAAACTAGAAACCCTTACTTGGACTTCTTTTAAAGCTAGGTTATTTTGTCCCGCAAGCAACATATCAAATAACATATATTGATAGTACGTTGATATTACATCTTTAGCTATGGATTTAGCTTCAGTCTCTGGTTTTCCCTCTTCGATTAGCTTTCTCCAGAGTTTATCAGAAATATCTCTAGTTGCCTGATAAAACCATGGTGATCCAAACTTCTTATATCGAGTAATTGCAAATGGTCCTTCTGAGTCAATCATATACTCAATAATGGTTTGGCATAGGTCATCATTAAATTCATAAATAAATGATTCTAACTTTTCTTCTAGGTCTTCTAAAGTAATTATCTTTGGATTATTGGCTGCTGTTGTCATTGTCCTACTCTTATTTTCAATCAAAAAAATTGGTATTTACTTCGTTACACTTGATTCGTAATTAATATTATCTTGTTCCTAAAATATCGTCAGTAGATACACCAAAATACTCGGCTATAGCTATAACGTTTTCCATACGTATATTAGCTCCATTCTCCCACTTGTCAATAGTCCCTGCATCGACATTTAGGTCATGAGCTAATGTTTTCTTTGACAATTTCCGTCGTTGTCTCAAGTCCGAAATAATATTTCCCATGTATATATATAACCTGCCTAATCAATATAGTCCTGAAATGATTTTACTATTTTTATGGCAAACAATCAAGAAAATTTCATAATAAAATTACATCTAACTCATATTTCTTTAACTAAAAAGCTACGATTTTCTACTAAAACATGGATTTGGTTTAATTATAACTTAGTGTTAAATTAGTAATTATTTCATTTTCATTCAGTATGACACAGTCTTATATAGCTAGTTTATACAGTCTATTAAGTCTTTTGAATACTGTTATTTCTACATTTGGTTATTGTTTCTAAAACTGCTATAATAATTTTGATTATAAAAAATTATAATTTTTTAGGAAGATGTTATAGGGATAATACATGAAAGAGTGTAAGGATAGTAATAATTTAATGGGGGAAATGTTTACTGACCGATTAATTAAACTCCGACAAGCTAGAGGTTGGACTAAAAAGGAATTTAGTGCCAAAATAGGGAAAACACAACAAACAGTTGGAAAGTGGGAAAACGGAAGTAATGCCCCTACATTTAAAGATCTTGTGAAATTGGTTGGGTTATTTGGGGTGACGTCAGACTACTTACTAGGATTATCGGACTCACCAAGCAAGTATGCTTACCCACCAATTAACGACAATAAGCAAGAGCAAGTAGAGGAAATGTTTAAGGAACTTGATGAAGGAAACCAAGACGCGACTGTTGATTTCATAGAAAATCGATTAGATAATCAGCACATCTCTAAAGAAATCAAAGAAAACGACCTTAAAAAACAAATAGGCATTAACGAGGAACGACCAACAAAAAGGGTCAGTATTTATGCTAGAGTCGATGCACAAGGCTTTGAATTATCAGAAGTCCCAGTTGACTGTCTTGACTACCCTGTGCCTATTCCAGTACATGATATAGCACTTAAGATTGTCGGTAATTCCATGGAACCTATTTTTTTCGATGATGAAGTGATATTTGTTATGAAGAACTCTGTCCTCCGAACAGGTGATATCGCTATTGTACGGTTAGATAGGCGGTACTGCGTAATGAAGGTATGTAAAAATAGTGAAAATGGTGACATTATTCTTAACTCGCTAAATACTGATGAGACAGCTATCACTCTTACCAAGAAGAATAGCTGCACTATCTTTGGTAAAGTTGTACTTATGTAAGGTCAGTCTTAATGGTTCATGTTGATTACATAATTAATAAATAAAAAGGCAACCCCAATGGAGTTGCCATATACTGCAAGTATATAACTTACAGGAATAAAAGAAAGTACCTTCATTTTACTTCCTTTCTACCAAAATCTCAAGCATTTATATGACTTAACCTTAGTTTTCTACTATTATATATTTAGAATAGATAGAACTCAATATAAAAAAGTATACATAAATTGACTTAAATTGTTTATTCTGATAAAATTGTGGTAGAAAAAAGAAGTTGAGCAGTCACTCAACTTCCATGTAGAGCCGTTTAAAAGACGGTGGCTAGTTTTAAACGAAAATAATCCGTCTTACTTCGCCAAAAGTGGGGACGGATTATTTTTTTGTCATCGTCTTTAAAGAGTTTGTAGCATAAACCAATAAGAGCAATAGTAAAACTACCAAAGCCTGAATGGTTTGCACAACCTCAAACGCTGTCAAAACGGCTCTCCTTTCTACTAGATTTTGAATGCTTGCCCATAGGCATCACTCCTCTCTAATGAATGAAAGCCACCGTCTATCACTTTTCTACATAAAAGAGTATATCAAATCCATATGATAAAATCTATCTATAAAAGTCTGGCTCCTTCCATTGCGAAAAAGTTACTTTTCATCTTTTAAGAATTTATTCTAAAAATATCAGTATCACGCTAGCCACAACCTTCTCACTAAAATTGTTCACCAAATAACAATTGTCATTACCCCTAAACTCCCTCAACTCAAGCAAAAACGCAAGAGTAGCCCCTGCGTTTTTCTGCATTAATATTCCACAGTTTACCCAGCTACCTTGGGAGATGATGATACATAGATAAACTATCTAAGAAGTAATATAGCACAATATAATCTAAATCGCAATCGTCATACAATCTAATTCTATTATTTTCTAGTTTACAAAGTAATTATTTAGCCATATAAATGTAATTATCAATTCGTTATCAAACTCTAAAATGTTATTAGATTATTAACTATGGACATCTTTGAGGTACCCTTAATTACAATTTAACTAGTCTCAGAAAAAATTTTTTAGCTTAATCTGAAATGTTATCTTACCTTAATTGAGAATTTGACTTTCAATAAAATTTGTTGCAAAATTCTAATCGCACTGTTATAATCTCATTAGTAGGCACATACCCCAAACAATGAATAAATCTTTCCCCTCGTCTTTAATTAACTTCTATTATAGAGACTTCACACTAACATTCTTATTTTCATAATACTCCTGTATGAACGTCTACTACTAACTAGGGTCCCCCCTAGTTTTTATTTTGCCCTAAATAACTTTCTTGTCTATAAGATGTGTTACTAGCCTTAAAACATCTCACTTGAAATATGGGGAGACAGTTTCAATTTTCGGTTAAGACGAAAATACCCCAAATATATAAGTAATTCCATTATTTGTTTTTAAGTGAAATAAACTTACAGAAATACCTTCCTCTTCAATGGAAGAAAGAATATCTAGTCTAAGAGATTATATAATCTTGAACTCATAATTGATGGAAATTCTTTGCATAGATTTACTATTTTTAATACTTTAAAGATAAGGATTTTAAAAAGGAGAAAGATGATTATATTAATAGATGAAATCTCCAAGACTATCTCTTAGTACTAAGGTAAAGGGGCTATATATAAGTAAAATCAAGTATTTATTTTCATCGTAGATTGAAGCAAAATAAATGATAAAGTTCTGCTTGAAGGTCGTTCACAAAGAACTGTATCTTTGGATTATGCTTTACCCGATCCTTCGCTGTTGAAAAAATAGATATCTCAATACAAGTAGATTGAGTATACTACTGTTGAGAAAATAAGAGGGAGACTAATTAAGAAGGGATGTAAACATAAGAAGACTTGGAAAGGAAAGACAGAACCATATCGGATTCAAGAGAAGAATGAAAGATTACGTTCCTGGGTAGACTATCTAAAAGAGCTATAAGACAGTGACGAAACCTTAAAGCGAGAAAGACAGAGACAATTAGAGAAATATCTTCAGCAGGATTTCGAGTAGATTTACTTCTTGAAACAGCTCGTTTACCGCTATCAACTTACTATTATCATTTTAAGCAACTATGAGGGCTAGACAAAGATAAAAAGTTTAAAGCTGAAATTCAAGCTATTTTTACTGAGCAAAAAAGAAATTACGGCTATCATCGAATGAGTCTTGAATGGCGAAATCGTGGTTTTGTAGTGAACCATAAAAAGGTGCAACATCTTATGAAAGCACTTAGTTTAACCACCAGGATTATTCGTAAACGTAAGTAATCTTCATATCAAGGAGTGGTTGGCAAGAAAGCAGATAACATTATTCAACACCAGTATTATCGTCAGTTTTTAGAGGCTAAAAGGATCCAACCATCTATGTCACGTATAGGGAGTAGTCCAGATAACGCCATGATGGAATTCTTCTTTGACATCCTTAAGTCTGAGATGTTTTATGGTTATGATAAGACGTCTAAGTCGCTTAACCAATTGGAACAAGCTATTGTAGACTACATTGATTATTACAACAACAAACGTATTAAGGTAAAACTAAAACAAAAAAGACAATCGCAAGAGACTTCAACCAAACCACACACAATTGCCTCTATACATCGTCTCATTAGAACAATGTATTACCTCATAACCCATAACAAACTTTACGATTATACTTCTACCCAAAATCAGTAAAATTGTTTATGCCATATGATTGTAACGCCTTATCAAAAAAATCACCAGATAAGGTGTTGGTTTAGTGTACACTTTTTACACTGAATTATCGTTAAAAAAGACAATTTCCTTAGTTTGACTATGGAACTCAAACTATTTTTCATCAGATACCTTGATATACTTGACAAAAGGTAGAAAAGGACTTAGTCCTATACAGTACAGAACTAAATCCTTTGCTTAAATAAATTGTCTAACTTTCTAGAGTCAGTAAATATCTTATCATAAATTGATACAACGTAAACAATTCTTGTTTATACTGATAGTAAGATAGAGAATTAGTAAAGCTTGTATCGTTTGGAACATTATGTCATAAAGGATGCTCTTTCAGCTAACACTAGCGACCATGATAATCATATCAATATGTATTTAGATAAACTAGCAACACAAATCTAACTATAGTAGCAGATCAGTTCAGTTGTTAGATAACGACAATTAACCAAATCAATTAAGGCAGTTAAATAAATTATATTATCCTCTTTTTTCTAGTTCATAACATGTTAATCTGTAAAAAATCACACTAAACAGAAGATTAACAAAGACAAAAATAGTAAGTTCTAATAATGAAAAATCATCTAAAGCCCTACTTCTCAATGCTACCATAGGTTGAGAATACGGATAAAATTTATTCAAGTTTTCATTCAAAAACAATAGAACGAACCCGCCCATAGCACCGATAGCTGAAATACCAATTGATTGACCAAAGCTTCTAGTTTTAGCATAGACAAATGCTTGTATGCATAAAATAGATAAAGAGCTCAAAATAGATAAAAGTGTCCATTTTAAAGTTAATAGGACAAACAAAGAGAGTTCGACATCAGCTACTTCTAAAGCTATAATATAAACAATTAGTATGAGAAGTTGAATTGGAATAACTAATACAGTAACTGTTAAAAGCTTGCTTATCAGTAACTTTTTGATAGATATTGCATTTGAACATAACATTTCCAAGTTTTTTCTTTCAAACTCTTGAGTTAAAGATATTGCTATAAAAATTGCGAGCATTGGAGAATAGAGAATCTGAGTATAATAGAAAGTTAATTGTCCCCACATAACTTTATCCTGTGTACCATCAATTAAAACTGATTGATTAGCAAAATAGGTACCTAAACCGATAAAACATGATAATGCTACAAAAACAACACCGACTATTAAAATCTGAATTTTATTCAGTTTTTTCCATTCCGCTGAAGTATAATGTCTCATTTTCTTTGTCTCTCTTTCTTCAAAAATATGCTTCTTACAAGAAGATATAAAAGTAAACAATAAATTAGATATATTAAAAACCTAAAATATATTGATTGGTCAAATTTATAGAGATAGTTTGAATTATTTATTAGGGTAAATTTGTAAGGAGATAAATAAGCACAGCCAACCCACGGTATAGCAAACGTCCAGAATATTGTAGATTTGGATGCTAATATTAAACCTATAAATCCACCCATAAAGCCTGATGATAACAATAAGCCTTGTTTATCAGTAAACATTGCAAAAGTTAAATAAAGACAAATGAGACTGAAACTTGACAATAGTTGTCCTAAAATTTGAATAATAGTAATTGTTAAAGGAACACTTACTCCGTTAACCATTGCAAATACATTCGTTGCAACTGTTCCTAAAATAGCCAATATCAAAAAGAAAACAGTCGATAAAATTAATTTACTGTAAAAAATTTGAGTTAATGTTCTTCCGTTTGATTCCTGTAGCTTAAATGTCTGCCCTTCAAGTTCATTAGAAACTATACGGCTGGAAAAAATACTAATAGCTATAGGAAGAAAAAGGCTATTCATTGTTTGATTATTAAATAGCACACTAGCCCCATCATAATTTACTGAATTGATTTCACTACCGGTACTAACTGTATTCCACAAGAATCCAATGAACATGAGGAATATTGTAATAATAAACGATTTTGTCCTACGACTTTTTAACAATTCTATTTGTAAAGCATTAACCATTTTATAACTCCTTAGTTAATTCTAAAAATATATCTTCGAGATTTTCTTTTTTATGTTCTACACGAAAAATCGGATAGTCTAATTCAACCAAGGAACGGACTATATTAGCGATCTGCTCATTATTAGTATTCCAGATTTTAATAAGTTTTGCATCATATTTCACTTTTCTATTACTAAAATGATTACCAAAAAGATTGTTTATTCTTTCAATGTCAAATTTTCCTTCAATTTCTACCCAATTATTAGTATTTATTTTTTCAATTTCTCCCTCGTATACTAATCTCCCATGATTTATAATTCCAACCCTGTCAGCAATCTGCTCTATTTCAGATAAAATATGACTAGAAATGAAAACTGTTAATCCCTTATCTTTAGCCAAACGAATAATCAATTCACGTATCTCATGAATACCAGAGGGATCTAATCCATTTGTAGGTTCATCTAATAATAATATCTGAGGTTCTTTTACTAAGGCAAATGCTAGAGCTAACCGCTGTTTCATACCTAAAGAATACGCTTTTACTAATTTTTTTCTATTTTTTTCTTCTGATAGCCCCACAAGTTCAAGTGTTTTTAAAATATTCTCTTCTTTAAAACCTAACATTTTTTGAAAAACTAATAGATTTTCGTAACCTGTTAAATTCGGATAGTAAGAAGGTTCTTCAATCATTGAACCTATATATTTTAAATAATCATTTGATCTTTTAATTGGAGTATTCATTATTTCAATTGAACCAGAAGTAGGTTCAATTAATGATAGAATCATCTTCATTGTCGTGGTTTTACCTGCACCATTAGGACCAAGGAAACCATAAATTTCCCCTTTTCTAACTGTAAGTCCTTCTATATCAACTGACGATACTCCTTTAAAATTTTTCTTCAATTTTTTTAGTTTTATTACTTCTGTCATTGTATAATCTATACCTTTCATTTTAAAATTTTTGTTAATACCAATAATAAAGTATTAGAC
>NZ_JACLQK010000031.1:0-13769 GCF_016648645.1 Streptococcus sp. 22.1
TTAAGACAACTCCTATATTCTAGCAAATCTAGAATAGCTTGTCAACACTTTTTTTGAAGTTTTTTCACTTCTCGTGTTCGCCGTCTCTTCCGAAACAGCTTATTTATAATATCATCTCTGACTTATCTTGTCAATAACTTTTTTAAAGTTTTTTCAAACTTTTTCAGTCAATGAACAATTTCCTTGAGACTTTATTAGTCTATCAAGTTTGTGAACCAATGTCAATACTTATTTTCTATGCAATAAGTGAAAGCAAAAAGAAGATCTCTAGTATCTCCTTTTTTCATTTTTTATAGAGCTGCTCGCATGCGTGCTTGTGAATTTTCGACATTTCGTATTGAGCGCGGTAAGAACGCACGGATGTCATCTTCTTTATAACCCACTTGCAATCTCTTATCATCAATTAAGATTGGACTTTTCAAGATTCTTGGGTTTTCTTGAATCAAATCAATCACTTCACTAACACTGAGCTCGTCGATATCACAATTTAGAGCTTTAGCATAGCGATTTTTTGATGAAACAATGCTCTCAACACCATTCTCTGTTTTTGATAGGATGTTTAAGATTTCTTCTTTTGTAAGTGGTTCTTTACCAAGGTTTTGTTCTTTATAAGGAAGTTGATGGTTGTTCAACCATGTTTTTGCTTTTTTACAACTTGTACAACTTGAGATTGTATAAATCTTAATCATGTTAATTCTCTCTTTCTGTCACATGATACTATTATCTTATCATTGTCCTTAGTTTAAGAAATCGGTCTAGCGACCTATTTTGAATCTAAGGGGACTTTTTCAATTATCATAGATTTTTTTACTTAGATTAAATCAAAGAGAAAAAGAGCTCTTCGGCTCTTTTACACTTATTCTTCAATTTCAATGGTTGAATCAAGGTCCAAAACAAGTTCATCAGACGTTTCTTCAACTTGTGCTTCTTCAACACTATCCTCTTCATCTGGTTCAATCAAACCATAGTGTACACGTACTTTATGATCAATTTCTTCAAAAATATCTGGATGATCTGCCAAATATTTTTTAGCATTTTCAGATCCTTGACCAATCTTCTCTCCATTATATGAGAACCATGCTCCGGCTTTTTGAATAATTCCTAAATCACTAGCGATTTTTACAAGCTCACCTGTTTGTGAAATCCCTTCACCATACATAATTTCGACAAAGGCTTCTTTAAATGGTGGAGCAACCTTATTTTTGACAACCTTGATTTTAGTTTCCTTACCAACATTTTGGTCTTTTTTATCACCAGTCCCTTTGATTTGCGTATTTCCACGTACATCAAGACGTACTGATGCATAGAATTTCAGAGCACGTCCACCAGGTGTTGTTTCTGGATTACCAAACATAATACCAACTTTTTCACGCAATTGGTTAATGAAGATAGCAATTGTTTTTGTTTTATTAATAGATGCAGATAGCTTACGCATGGCTTGACTCATCATACGCGCTTGAAGCCCAACATGACTGTCACCAATATCTCCATCAATTTCTGCACGTGGTACCAAGGCCGCAACTGAGTCAACAACAACCAAATCAACTGCACCAGAGTCAATCAGCTTACCTGCAATTTCGAGACCTTGCTCACCTGAATCAGGTTGTGACAAAAGAAGCTCATCGATATTAACACCTAGTGCTGCCGCATAAGCAGGGTCAAGGGCATGCTCTGCATCGATAAAGGCAGCGATTCCGCCTTCTTTTTGCGTCTGAGCAACAGCATGGAGGGCTACAGTCGTTTTACCTGATGATTCTGGTCCGTAAATTTCGATAATACGACCTTTAGGATAACCACCTGCACCAAGAGCAATATCCAAAGCTAGCGAGCCTGAGCTCATAACCTGAACCTTCTGCTCTGCACGCTCACCAAGACGCATAACTGCACCCTTACCAAAATCTTTTTCAATATTCTTCAAAGCATCATCAAGTGCTTTACGACGCTCATCTCCAAATTTCTTTGTAATTTCTTCTGTTTTCTTTGTTTTCTTAGCCACTTATTTTCCTCTTCTTTCTATAGTTAAAGACAAACTTAAATCAAGTTGTCTCTTGTAATAAAGCTTGGCGAACTAGGTTAAAGGCATAGAGGGTACTAATATATCTAACGTCAGAACGACTTCTTCCACCTATAACAACCTTGATTGACCTTACTTGATTCCTATCAGCAATACCAATAAATACTGTACCTGCTGGGTGTCCTTCTAATGAATCTGGTCCAGCTACACCGGTAAGTGCAATTCCGTAATCGCTATCTGTTTTAGCTCGGGCACCTTCAGCCATTTTTTCTGCAGTAAAATGACTGACAACACCATGTTCTTCTAGTTGCGACAAGGGAATATCCAACATTTTAGATTTTTCTTCAATGCTGTAAGTAACAAAGCCGCCTTTAAATACTTGTGAGGCTCCTGAAAAATCAGCAATACTAGCCTGAAATAAACCTGCTGTTAGGCTTTCAGCTGCAGTGATAGTCTTGCCATGGTTCTTAAGCAAACGAAAAGCTTCAAAGGCTAAACTATTAGACTCTCCATACCCATAAATAAAATCAGATAAGGATTTGCCATCTAGAGTTTTAGTAGAACGAATTTGTTTTTCTAAAACATCTAGTTTTTGATCTGCTTCTTCTCGTGAAGAAGCCTTTGTAGACAAGCGAAGTGTTACTTCCCCCACTTTAGCGTATGGAGCTATGGTTGGATCTGTTTGGTTAACAATAAAATCCTTCAGAATAGTCACCAATTGACTTTCTCCAACGCCAAAGAATCTTAGGACTCTCGAATAAAGACTTGCGTGATTCTCAGTAAGTGCTGGAACAAGTTCCTGATTCACCATAGGTTTGAGTTCACTTGGTGGACCAGGTAAGACTACATAGGTCACCCCTTGAGCAGTAATGACGCCTCCAACTGCAAGACCTGTAGGATTTTGCAAGGGGATAGCCCCCTCAACAATTTGCGCTTGACGTTCATTATTAGGCGTTCGTGTGTGTTTAGGGCGAGTAGCAAAGAAACTGTCCAGCTTTTTACTTGCCTCCTCATCAAAAACAAGTTTTTTTCCTAAGAACTTAGCTAGGGTTTGCTTGGTTAAGTCATCCTCAGTAGGGCCAAGTCCACCACAAAGAATAACTAAATCACTACGTTGACTAGCCTGATCAAGAACTGAGAGTAGGCGGTTTTCATTATCACCTACTGCGGTGTGAAAATATACATCGATTCCTAGTTCAGCTAGTTTCTCAGATAAAAATTGGGCATTGGTATTGGTGATTTGCCCGGTTAGGATTTCGGTTCCTACTGCAATCAATTCAGCTTTCATTGGTTCACCTATATTACTATTCGTAAAATAATCTCAAAAACACGTTCGTTTATAAACTAACATGTTTTCCTCGTCTTGTCAATCAAATCCACTCATTTATTTGAAGTCACAGTTATTTTCATGATCATTCACAAATCCTGCGGCTTGTAAAAATGAATATATAGTAGTCGGTCCTAAAAATTTGAACCCTCTCTTTTTTAGATTTTTGGCAATCTGTTGGGATAAATCAGTCGATGATGGGACGTCCTTATATGTGGGAACATTATTTACCAAGGGCTTTCCGTCAAAGAACTGCCAAAAATAATGGGACAAGGAGCCAAATTCATCTTGGAGTTTTAGTACTTGTTTGGCATTATTTACGGTTGCTTCTAGCTTAAGTTTGTGACGAATAATATCCGGATTTTGAAGCGCTTCTTCAAGTTCACTTAGGCTAAACTGGGCAACACGCTCAATATCATAGTTATGAAAAACACGATTAAAGGCCTGACGTTTATTTAAAACAGTTAACCAAGAAAGTCCTGACTGATAACTTTCTAAGCAAAGTAGCTCAAAAAGTTTTTGATCGTCACCAATAGGCTTTCCCCACTCCTTGTCATGATAATCACAATATAATTTATTGTTTGTTGGAACCCAACGACAACGATTGACCATTGCTTACCTCATTTCATCAACATCTTAAGAGCTGATTTAATGTATTGCTCTGCCGTTTCATTAGTACCTTCGAAGAAGGCTTTGATTTTCTTAAGTTCTGCAGCTTTATAACCTAGAGCAAGCAAAGCTTCCATAGCCTCATCCAACTGATGATTTCCTTCAGGTTGACTTGGTGTCGTCTTGGTCGTTTCTGTTGGTAACTCTGCAAATTTCCCTGCCAAGTCCAAAACCATTTGCTGGGCTGTCTTTTTACCAATCTTTGGAAACTTCATCAGGTACTTGATGTCACTATTATCAATGGCAGCCACCAAGCCTTGATTATCATCTACAGCAACAATGGCTAGAGCAGTCGTCGGACCTATTCCAGAAACTGAAATAAGCTTAAGGAAGACTTCTTTTTCATCTTCAGTATGGAAACCAAAAAGAAGGTGGGCGTCATCCCTAATAACCTGATGAAGGTAAACTTGGATAGTCTGATTCATCTGGTCAGAAAAACTATATGGGTTCGCTACAGTGACAATATAACCTAGGCCGTTTGCTTCTATAACAATATACTTGGCAGTAATTTTCACTAGAGTTCCCTTGATGTAATCATACATAGCGTGTGATTTCCTTTCTCGTTAGTATCTTCAATGGATTGCTTTGTTATTTTATACTTATAAGATAATTGTCTTGAGTGTTTATTTGTCATCTCAAGCACTGCTGTACTATTGTAACAAAAAATCCACTCGAAAGTGGATTCTGTTTGCTCCATTTTAAGGATGACTACTCGTCTTTAAAGTATCTGTAATCATCTTTAGACCTAATAGAATATATGTTACAACGCCTAAAGTAAAGGCAATGCTAGAAACATTTACTAGGGCATTCTCCAAACTTGGTCGACCTAACCAAGCCAAAATATAGAAAATCAAGCTAGTCGCTAAAAATGTTAAGCCAACAAGTAAAAAGTGTTTATTAGTTTTTGTTAGGTGTCTCATCACTCTACCTCCTAACTTAAAAATCAGTCAATCATCCTACAATGATGTGCTAAAACATTAGAAGATCCCTTGTCTTCACCACTATTATAAATCTAACATTCCTATTCGTAAAGTAAGACGAAAAAAAGTTTTAATACTTCCCTAGGTCACGTAGACTGGTATGATTTTCTTGAATTCGACGGAACATTTTTTCCATATCAGATTTTGTAAAGTTGACAAGTACAGGACGTCCGTGGGGGCAATTATAGGGGTTTTTACACTGTGCAAGCTGTACTAGAAGGTCACGCGCAGAGTAATCATCGAGAGCATGATTCGCCTTGATTGAACGTTTACAACTCATCATGATGGCTAACTCAGCACGGTAGGTTTTGACAGACACTTCATTCGTCAAAAGAAGCATGTCGCACATCTCATAGACTGCAGATTCAATCTCTTCTTCCTTCATCCAGATAGGATGTTCACGAAGAATGAAGGTGTTATTCCCATAAGGCTCCAAATAGATACCAACCTGGTTAAGAAGAGGCATTTTTTCTTGTAAACTAATGTAATCTGCCCCTGAAAATTCAAAGAGATAGGGAACCAAGAGCTGTTGTAAACTACTGTCAACCTCACCAATCTTTTCGCGATAGTACTCATACTTGACACGTTCTTGGGCAGCATGCTGGTCAATGATGTAAAGTCCACCTTGTCCTTGAGCAAAGAGATAGGTTCCATGCATTTGACCAAAAAACTCCAACTCAGGGAAGGTTGAGGTTTCCTCATTGTCCAGATTTTCAAGCATGCGCTTCATTTTCGACTTGTTTTTATAATCAAGTTTTTCGTGTTCACTATCACTTTCATCTGCTGAACGTTGTGCTTGTTTAACAGAAGGTTGCGGTTTGTTTTCTACCGATGAAACTGGAGACTCTGACACGAGTGGTTTGATATCCTCTTGGACTGTCTCTGGTTTGACAAAGAAATCATTACGACTGCTATCATAGTAAAGATTGGTCTGTTTGAGTGGGAGACTCGTCTGAACTGGCTTAGTTGCACCTCTAGTACTTGACTTGGCTAAATTTTCAAGGGCATCTGGAATTAAATCCTGCTCTCTAAGACTTTGAGCAATGGCAGAGCTGATGAGGGCCATAAGCTCCTTTTCTTTAGAGATACGTACTTCCTGTTTTGTTGGGTGAACATTGACATCAGCCAAATAGGGATCAATTTGAATATCAATAACCGCAATAGGGAAGCGTCCTACCATGAGTTTAGAACCATAACCATCAAAAATAGAACGGTTAAGCAGGAAGTTTTTTATATAGCGTCCGTTAATGAGAATTGTGATGTAGTTACGATTTGCACGAGTTAATTCAGGAAGGCTGACATAGCCAGAAACTTCAAAATCAAGGTCAGAATTTGAAATTTCCACCATTTTTTTAGCCGTTGTCAAACCATAAATCCCGGCAATAGCTTGACGGAGGTCTCCAGTACCTGAGGTCTGTGTCAACTGACGACCGTCATTAAGCAAGGTGAAGGCAACTTCGGGATGAGCTAGACTCAGACGATTGACAACATCGACAATATGAGCCAACTCGGCCTGTAAACTCTTCATATACTTGAGACGAGCAGGGGTATTATAAAATAAGTTTTCAACGGTAATCTTTGTTCCAACTGGTGTTGAAATAGGATCCTGACTCTCAATTTCCCCACCCTTGGCAACCAGTTTAGTCCCATAGGCTTCTCCATCAGCCGCCGTCACAATGGTAAGATGACTGATAGAAGCTATCGATGGCAGGGCCTCACCTCGAAAACCAAGAGTTCGAATACGAAAGAGGTCTCCTTGATTTTTGATTTTACTTGTTGCATGACGGCGCAAACTCATGGCTACATCAGCTTGAGCCATTCCTTCGCCATTGTCTGTAATTTGAATTTTTGAGAGGCCTGATTCTTCAACTTCAATAGTAATCTGGGTGCTGCCTGCATCAATAGCATTTTCCACTAACTCTTTGACAACACTAGCTGGACGCTCTACGACCTCACCAGCAGCAATCTGGTTGGCTAACACCTCAGGCAATTCGATGATTTTTGGCATAATTATTATTTTCCCTTCTAAAAGGTTGAGAGAACAATGTTTCTAACTGTTACTGATGCTTCCTATAAAGCCATAACTCACACACAACTGTTAGCCAAGATAAGGCTGTGGCTATAACAATCATATCCCCATGACGAAGGTTGAACCAAATGAGCCCAGAAAAAATCAAGAGGTAGATGACTTGGAAAATCCATTGGTAGGTTTTGGGTGAACTTGTCGAATCCATAAACTGCTTAACAAAGAAATAAAGTAAAAGCAAGTTCAGTGTTAGTGCCTTTTCAAAAGGTGTAAAAAAGCTCAAAATCAGACTGCAGGCAAGAAAAATTCCTGCTAGCCATTTCATTATAGATTTCATGTGATTACCTCGTCAGTACGTTTTCATTAAGTATAGGGGTTTTCGAAAATATTTTCAACCACTTAGACACCATACAGGACCACATAGACAAACGCTATTGCTGTGGACTAGTAAATAGTGTTTAATAAAGGTGTGAAAGGGAGGAGGCCTCCTCAATTACCAATAAGAAAGGATAGTTATGAAAATAAAAGTTCAGATTGACTCAGTATTTCAAGAAGAAATGTTGCAGATTCAGGCACCTAGTCGGACGCCCAAGATTCAACAAGTTGTCGAGTTTGTCGAATCTTTGGATGATAACCAACGACTCAGAGGAAAAAAAGATGGCGAAACTTATCTCATCGAGTCTAATGCTATTTCCAGAATTTACATCGAAAATCGCCAAGTTCTAGCTGAAACTATTCAAGGAGATTACCACTTAGGCTTACGTCTCTATCAAGTTTTAGAAAAACTGCCATCTTACTTTATCAAAATCTCACAATCAGAGATTGTCAACCTTAAAGAAATTAAACGCTTCAACATTACCCCTAATGGCCTCGTTGAAATTCACCTAAAAAACAAGGAAACCACCTACTCATCACGCCGTTACCTCAAAGCAATAAAGGAGAAATTACAATGAAAAAGCAACTTTTTAAATCAGGCACAAAAGGCATCCTTATCGGACTTGTCGTATCCATGATTATGTCTCTTATCTGGGCACCAAGCTACATGCCTCTTAATCCTCATTCAGCTATTGGACAATGGATGACGTCACATCAGGTTCACGGATCTTTGGTATTGGCCTACTGCCTCATCACTTGGTTTGCTATCGGTATCCTCTTTGAAGTCGCTAGTTATATTTTCCGTAAGGCTGAATGGAGTTTGCTTCGTACAACCCTCACTCACTACGCCTTAACCTGTCTAGGTTTCATTCCACTAGCTACCCTCAGCGGATGGTTCCCTCTACGTTTAACTTTCTACTTGGAGCTAGTCATTGAATTCAGCCTTATCTATCTCCTCGTTTGGGTCTTCTCTTATTGGAAAATGAAAAAGGATATTGAACAACTCAACCAAGAATTGAAACACCTATAAAAGACAAGAAGCCTGTCAATCGACAAGCTTCTTTTATAGTTTCTGTTTTAAATCTGCTACAGCCATCATGACTTGCATCGGTGTCATATTGTAAATGTCCAAATCACGTAACTCTTGAAGAACCGGATTTTCAGTAAAATCATCAAAGAGAGAGATTTGCTCGTTGATATGCGTTTCAGTGGCAGGCTTCTCTTGAGGCGATACCTTTTCCTGAGGTTGGATGGTAACTGTCTCGCCCTCTAGTTGTGTCAAGATGGTGTCAGCACGTTCCAGTAAATCTGCTGGTAAACCTGCAATCTTAGCCACATGAATACCATAAGATTTATCGGCTGGGCCATCGACAATCTTGTGAAGGAAAGTCACCTCTCCGTCCTTTTCAAGTGTCGCCACATGAACGTTGACAAGGTGTGTCAAAGTATTTGACAGGGCTGTCAACTCATGATAATGGGTAGCAAACATGGTTTTAGCCCCCACCTTGTCATGAATAAACTCAATGATAGACTGGGCCAAAGCCATACCATCATAGGTGGCTGTCCCACGTCCCAACTCATCAAAAATAATCAAGGAATTAGGTGTCGCCCGCTTAATGGCCTGGTTAGCCTCCATCATCTCAACCATGAAGGTTGACTGACCTGAAATCAGGTCATCTGCAGCACCAATACGTGTATAGATGGCGTCAAAAACTGGCAAATCAATACTATCTGCTGGCACGTAAGAGCCCATCTGAGCCATAACAACTGACAAGGCCAACTGACGCATATAAGTAGATTTACCACTCATGTTTGGTCCTGTGATGAGCTGAACATTGGTCTGACTGTCAAAGGTAATCGTGTTTGGAATGTATTCCTGAACACCCATAACCTTCTCAACCACCGCATGACGGCCTTGATCAATAACGATACGATGCTCATCATTGAACACAGGACGAACATAATGATTAGTCTCTGCTGTAACTGCCAAACTCTGAAGCACATCGACTGTCGCAATAGCCTTAGCCAAAGATTGCAAACGATCAATATAGCGTTCCACCTGCTCACGGACACGCATGAAAATATCATACTCTAGCGTTGATGACTTTTCACGTGCCTCTAGCATTTCACCTTCAATCTTAGCCAACTCAGCAGTTCCAAAACGCTCTGAATTTTTCAGGGTTGCCTTGCGGAAGAAATGGTCAGGAACCAAGCTAAGGTTAGAGTTGGTCACATGGAAGTAATAACCATCTTTACGGTTATAATCAATTTTTAGTGTTGTAATACCAGACGCTTCACGTTCCTTGGCTTCGATGTCTGCAATCCATGACGTCCCCTCGCTCATCACCTTGCGATACTTGTCCAAGGTCTCATCAAAACCAGCACGGATAATACCACCTTCTGTAATGGTTGCAGGAGCATCGGGATCAATAGCCGACCGAATCAGACTCTCTAATTCTGGCAGAGCATCTAACTCTTGTAAAAGACGTGACAAGGCCTCGTCATCAAAAGACTCCAAAATCGCCTTAATTACTGGAACCTGAGCTAGGGTATGACCTAGCTGAATCAAATCTTTAGGGTTAGCCTTTCCGAAGGAAACACGACTAGCCAAGCGCTCAATATCGTAAACCCCTTTAAGACTCTCAGTCAGATCACTACGCTCGAAGAAATTGTCCAAGAAAACTTGAATAATATTCTGACGCTCCACGATTGCAGCCTGATTCACTAAAGGTCTATCAATCCAAGTACGTAAGAGACGCATTCCCATAGCTGTCTTGGTTTCATCCAAGAGCCAGAAAAGAGAACCGTGTTTCTTGCCTGTTCTAGCATTTTCCAGTAAATCCAAACTCGACTTGGTCGCATAGGACATCTGCAAGTAATCCTTAATCTCATAGTGCTGAGCCTTTTGTAAATGGCTGAGCTCACGCATCTGAGTACGGTGCACATACTGGAGAAGTTTACCCGCTACACTGCTTTCCAAATCTGTCAAGCTAGTGTCAATCAAGTGGACATCATCGTAAACCACTGTTTCCTTGGAAAGTAGAAGGTTGAGTTGCTTCACCAAAATTTGTTCATCAGCTTCGGGTAAATCGTAACCAACCACTACTTCACGTGCCTTAAGGTTCTGAATTTCACTACAAACTGAACTGAAATCGTCCAACTCTGTCGCAAAAAATTCACCCGTTGACACATCCATATAGGCCAGACCAAAACGACTTCCAGCCTTGTCAATGGCCACCAAGAAATTATTAGCATTATCAGGTTTAGAGCTGTCAACCACTGTACCTGGGGTGATAACCTGAACCACCTCACGCTTAACCACGCCAACAGCCTGTTTAGGATCCTCCATCTGCTCAGCAATGGCTACCTTGTAGCCCATCTCAACCAAGACATCAATATAAGCTTGAGCTGAGTGATAAGGTACACCCGCCATAGGAATGGGATTATCGGCGTTCTTATTACGACTGGTTAGACTAATTTCCAAAATCTGGGCAGCCTTAACAGCATCTTCGTAAAATAATTCGTAAAAATCACCCATACGAAAGAGCAAAAAAGCATCTGGATAATTTTCCTTGATATCCAAATACTGCTGCATTCCTGGAGATATTTTTTCCTTAGCCATGTCTTAACTCCTCGTTAATCCTTTCTTCGATAGACTTGGTCACATATTGGATCAAGTCACTGGCATCTTGCATTTTTTGACGGTAGTCCTGAACAATGGGCAAATTTTCCAACTCATGTTGAATCAAATCCGCCTGCTCACCTGCCTCCTCATAGGCACGTTGTTTCTCAATTTTTTGAAAAAGTACTGCTTCTTGTTGGTAAGCCTTCATCTGTCCAGCCAGATGACTGATTTGTGGCACCTGCTTGATAGCTTTCTCAGCCTCTTGAAAAGCAAGAACCGCCTCATGGTGTTTGAGGAGGTCGATTAACTCTTCTTTAGCTTTTTGGAGATCCTGATGAGGAGTCTTCATCAGTGAAACTCGCTTTCCAATTTTTCAGCAACCACAGCATCCTTACAGATTACCAATAGAGTATCTGCGCCAGCAACAGTTCCTAAAATTTCAGGATTGCCGTCACTATCAATCAGGTTAGCCAAAACATCTGCTTCACCCAATTCTGTATGGAGAACCAGCATAAACTGAGCACGGGAAACTGATTTGACATAGTCCTTAACCGTAGGGTCCAAACTTGGAAGCACATGCTCAGACAAACTATAGTAGAGTCTGCCTTCTTCATCACGAAGCTTCAAGAGGCCAATCTCACGCAAGTCACGTGATAAGGTAGCCTGAGTAACCGTGATGCCTTCCGCCTCTAAGCGTTGCTTAATTTCCTCTTGTGTCCCAATCTTATCTCTTGAAATCATCTGTTTGATAACAGCTTGACGATCTCTCTTCATTATCTTTCCTCTTTTTATGTATATTCTTTGCATATTATAACAGAATTTTTGTATTTTTTCATGAAATACTTCCTAATAGATGCTTTCTTGTCCCTACCCTATTAACTAAAATAATGGTAAAATAGGTATGAATGACAAGATTTGAAATGGAGTACCTATGAATACTAAAGAACTCATTGCAGCAGAAATTGCCAAAGTTGTTCCCGAATTGGAACAAGAAAACATTCAAAATCTGCTTGAAACCCCTAAAAATGCTGACATGGGGGACCTCGCCTTTCCTGCCTTCTCATTGGCTAAAGTCTTGCGCAAGGCTCCTCAGATGATTGCAGCAGACATCGCTGAAAAAATCGATGCCTCAAACTTTGAAAAAGTTGAAGCTGTTGGTCCTTATATCAACTTCTTCCTTGATAAATCAAAAATCTCAGCGGACGTTCTTGGACAAGTTATCGCTCAAGGCAGCCACTACGCTGACCAAAACATCGGTCACGGACGTAACATCGCCTTTGATATGTCTAGTCCTAACATCGCTAAACCTTTCTCTATCGGTCACTTGCGTTCAACAGTTATCGCTGATGCTCTTGCCAACATCGTAGCTAAACAAGGCTACAAACCAGTCCGCATCAACCACTTGGGTGACTGGGGTAAACAGTTTGGTATGCTGATTGTTGCCTATAAGAAATGGGGTAGCGAGGAAGCTGTCAAAGCTAACCCTATCAACGAACTCCTTCAACTTTATGTGCGTATCAATGCCGAAGCTGAAGAAGACCCATCTGTAGACAAAGAAGCTCGTGAATGGTTCCGCAAATTGGAAGCTGGTGACGAGGAAGCAACTGCCCTTTGGCAATGGTTCCGTGACGAAAGCTTGGTGGAATTCAACCGTCTTTACGATGAACTCGGTGTTTCTTTTGATAGCTACAACGGTGAAGCCTTCTACAATGATAAGATGGATGAAGTCGTTGACATCTTGACAGAAAAAGGACTTCTCCAAGAATCTCAAGGTGCCCAAGTGGTTAACCTTGAAAAATACGGTATCGAACACCCAGCCCTCATCAAAAAATCAGATGGTGCGACACTTTACATCACACGTGACTTGGCTGCTGCCCTCTACCGTAAACGTACTTACGACTTTGCCAAAGCCATCTATGTGGTTGGTAATGAACAATCTGCTCACTTCAAACAGTTGAAAGCTGTTCTTAAAGAAATGGGCTACGACTGGTCTGACGACATGACTCACGTTGCCTTTGGTCTTGTAACTAAGAACGGTAAGAAATTGTCAACTCGTAAAGGTAACGTTATCTTGCTTGAGCCAACAATCGCTGAAGCTGTTAACCGTGCCCAGGCTCAAATCGAAGCTAAGAATCCAAACTTGCCTAACAAGGAAGCTGTTGCTCATGCTGTCGGTGTCGGAGCTATCAAGTTCTACGACCTTAAAACAGATCGTATGAATGGTTACGACTTCGACCTTGATGCCATGGTATCCTTCGAGGGAGAAACTGGACCTTACGTTCAATATGCACACGCTCGTATCCAATCTATCTTGCGCAAGGCTAACTTCACGCCATCTGCAGATGCTACATACAGCCTAAACGACGTTGAAAGCTGGGAAATCATCAAACTCATCCAAGACTTCCCACGTATCATCAACCGTGCATCAGACAACTTTGAGCCATCTATCGTTGCTAAATTTGCTATCAGCTTGGCTCAAGCCTTTAACAAATACTATGCACACACACGTATCTTGGACGAAAGCCCAGAACGTGACAGCCGTTTAGCTCTTTGCTACGCAACAGCAACAGTTCTCAAAGAAGCCCTTCGCCTTCTCGGTGTTGAAGCTCCAGACGAGATGTAAGCCATATTTAAAACGCCTAAGGGCGTTTTTTAATTGCCAGTCAAAACCACCCGTGAGAACGGGTGGCTTGCTCTTCGGCTGAAAGCCTCTGCTACCGGCCGAGGCCTAAAGGCCTACCGAATGGTTTCCC
>NZ_JACLQK010000032.1:0-12901 GCF_016648645.1 Streptococcus sp. 22.1
AAACACCGAGCATATTAAGTCTATACCAGGACATATAAATACTGCCAAGGGAAACCAAATTAAAACACCGAGCAAGCAGTGAAAAACAAAATTCGAAATGATATTTCGAAATTCGCCACATTGATCTATATATAGTGTGCTTAACATTAACCGCTTAATCACACAAAATAACGAAAGGGGACTTATGCAAATGTAATAGATATATCAATCAAACTTTAAATGTCACCTTACTGCTTGAAAAGTTATTATCTCTTAAACTGAAGAAAGCGGTATAACAACATAAGAAAGGAAAATATAGTATGTTAGATAATACTATCGATATAATCAAACATTTAAGTCATGAGGACTGTAAAACAATCTTGTTAATCTTATCTAAGTTGGCAAGAATAACTTATGACTTGATAGTTTTGTATCAATCAAAACAATATCAGGGAAAACATATCATCAAGAAGCAGAATAAGATTGCTTACAAACTTATCTTTGACTTTATTGATTTAATCATAAGACTTGTTGGATAGCCGTACTAACTATTTTAAACATTCTCAGACGCACAGACAGACCTATAGAACCCTCTAAAACGAAAGGGTAGGAGGAATAGGACTGCGCGTGCTAGAAACGATTGTGAGACGAAATTAGAGCCTTGTTGTATCAAAATCACCAAGGCTTTTCGTGCTGCTCTGGGACTATCTCAGTTTAAACGTCATCTGCAAAGAAGCACCAGCACTTCATAAGGTATCAAGCAGCAAGCCCATAAGTTCAGACACAAAAAAGCTGAAGCACAAACGTAATGGAAGAAAAAGTTTTTATGGTTTAAACAATTTTCTTTTTCACAGAAAAAATCGAGCATAATAAAGTTGGCAAAAAAAGTGTGATTTTTATGGCAGAATTTACAAGACTGACTAAAGTTAGTTTTAAAATGGTGTGCTAAAGATTGGTTAGAATAAAGAGCACAAACGCAATGAAGAAGAAATAAATTTTTATGGTTTCAAAAATTTTCTTTTTTCAAAATAAAATCGAGCATAATAGATTTGTCAATGTAAGGAGGCCAAAATGGCAGATTTTATCAAAGATTTGTTGAATGTAGTTATTCAACACAACAAGAATTTACTTCAGTTTTTAGAGTTAGCAACAACACTTGTCATTGTACTATGGACCATCATTGTTTTATTAATAGTAGCACTTACTACTCGTAGATCGTCGAAATACAACGCTAAACATGACACCCAGAAGACGGAAGTAAGTGAAGTATTGTTGATCAATGCTCTAGATTTAGTTATAAACGCTTTGCGCTTGTTTCTTGGGCGCTGACACAACCAGACAGCTCCTTTAGGCCTGCTAGAGGGTAAAAGGGCCAGCGCGTGAAGAAGGACTATATCGGATGCAACTGGCAGGGTTCCTATTCGCTGGAGGGGGTTTTTATTCCTGAAATAAAAGAGCTATAACTCCTTGGCGATACTAGGTTTTAGCCATCGCTAAAAGAATAGAAACAAAAAGGGGTTTTTAATCGATGTGACTGCATCCCACATTTAAGCCTTTTTACGCTTTTGTGGTATTCAATTGCAACTGGTAGGTATTCTATTTTTTTCAAAGATGATTTTACCAAGCAAAAAAGCACCTGGGGGAGATTACCCTGGGTGCTTCTAAGACGATCACAGACTGGAATTAGTGAAGGTAAGTAGGAGGTGTCTCTAGGATTTTAAGGATATAATCCGAGAGACTAGAAATTTATTGATTTACAGGGTAGGCGGATAAGGCCTACAACGCTATTATATCAACCCTTTGTCAGATGAACAAAGAGAGAATAATTAGAAGTCAGCTGATCCAAGAAATTGGCCTGATCCTGGTTAAATACCTAGACTAAACACCTAATCAACTACCAGGCTGCGCGTGGAAGTCTTGAGATATAATAGAGATTCAAGAAGATGATTAGTAGAAAAAACAAAATCCAGGGAAGGCCGTCCCTGGATTAAGTTGTACCTGAAAAAGCACGGAGTCAACCAGGTACAAAAGAAAAGTTTGATTTATGAAGTAGGCTAATAACCTACGAGGATATTATAGCATAAATACGTAATTGATATTGCCTCTTTAAACCAGGTTAAAAAAGTCAGTAAATGCTGAAAGAAGCGCCAGCACTTCATAAGGCATCAATCAGCAAGCCCCTAAGTTCAGACACAAAAAAAGCTAGGGAGAAAAAGAAACCTAGCTTTTTAATATGGTACTCTCAAAAAATTCCCTTTAGGAGATTAGGATTGTGAGTGAGAGTCGATAAGTCTCTAAGCATTAAGGATAACAAAGAGACTGGAAAAAGTTAAAGAGTAGGTGGATTAAGCCTACAAAGGTATTATAGCAGGTTTTTGGAAGAAATCTATAAGATTTCAAATAGCTATTTGGCGCGTGATTAGGACCAGGGTAAATAACCTCAAAAAACAACTAAAAACAAAGAAAATTTAAGAATATCCTTGTAGGATCCCTCTTTCCATGCTATACTGAAGATGGTTTTAATGAATAAATGTTAGCGCTGGAGTGGTTACTAGCGTTATTTTTTTGCCCTAAAGGTCAGATAAAGTCAGATATTGCTAGATGAAAGTTATTACTAGCTGAAAAGTCATTAATATCAAGCAACTAAAGGAGTCCTAAAGTGATATTTCTATTAATGGTTTTCAATCCACGGTTATTCTTTGACAAATGTTTAAACATAGTATAAACTATAAGAGGACATAAGGAGAAATAAAATGGCTATGAGTAAAACCGTCCTGACAGAGACGAAATCTGTCCGCAAGTGGGGAAATGGGTTAGGTGTGCTTATCCCAGCAAAGGTTGCAAGCACTCTAGACCTGACAGCAGGTGATAACCTTGTAATGCACCTGACTGACCAGAACACCTTGGTACTGGAAAAAAAAGAGGAAAAACGTCCAGTGCCAACCTTTAATATTCGTGATATCGCTGAAAAACATGATTTTCAGCTGATAAATAAAAATCATAGAAAGCCCATTGACATAGAGCCAGTGGGAAGAGAGGTTTTCTAATAAATGAATAACTTATTCATTAAAACCAACCCAGACGAACAGCCATCAGATGCTGTTTCAAGCCAGACCATGCAGGAGAAGACATATTATCGGAACCTGGAACAAGGTGATATCATCAAGCTCGATGTAACCACGTCTAACCAACGAGGGAACCGAGAGAAGAAATACTATCATCCAGCCGTGATCATCAGTAATAACCCAGCAATTTGTGTTACTGGTTTAGCTAAGGCAGTGCTTGTTCAATCAGTCAATTTTGATGATGACTTGACGGTAGCTTTAACCACTACAGCAGATAACCCACATGTCACTGGTTATGCAGAACCATTTCAGGAACACTCTTTTGACTTGGCAGCAAGGCCTTACAAGTATTTTGGGAAAGTCACTGAAGATGAAATCCTGGAAATTCTTGGTAAGCATAACATGCTGACAGAAAGACTGTAAAAACGAGCACCCAACGGGTGTTTTTTCTTTTTATCAAAAAGCCTCCAGCTTTTTCTAAAGTGTTACGAATAGATAAGCAGGAGGACAGAAAATGATCACTATAAAACGAGTAAAAATAGACCACTATGGCCGCAGCACTTATGGCCCTGAAGTCTGGTGCCGTGTCTATATTGAGTATCGAGGTAAGTTCTATAAGCTCTTTCAACTGATACAGACGGATAGAATACTGACCGAGGAAGAAGCGACTGTAATCATTGCTGGTCGCTATCAAGAGCTGTCGGACCACTACGCACGTGCAATCTTTGACTAGCCTATATTATCGCATTTAAACGCCTTAGAAGCACATTCACGCGCGTGATAAACTTAAACCCAAGCCAGACTAACTGAAGCTATAAAGAGCATAAAAAAAGAGCGGTTAACTACTCCGCTCAGCCGTTTAGGAAAACTTCAACCAATCCTGTCATGAGGAGACATGGACAAATCCTAATCGACAATAGCTATTATACCATACTGGCCAAAAGTAGCCCAGCACACGTTCCAGCAAGTCAACCTATGTCACTCCCTTACAAAAGACAATGGAATAGTCTAAGATACTCTTATCATCAAAGATAAAGGAGAGACACGATGACAACGCTATATCACAGTTACAGCTATACACCCTATGAGAACGCCCCTATAGAGCCGTATAACTATCCTGAAGGACAAGTAATCACTAGAGAGCTGATAGAAGATACAGTAGCATATCAAACCGAAATTAGGGAGCTGATACGCTACGAGGAAACAGACCGTTTTGGAATCGCAGAAATATATCCTTATGGTGCTGATGATCAACCAGGATATTTTGATCGATTGCTGACTTATCTGATTGAAGAAAAGCTATTAAGCGACTCCAGCCAGTTTCTAGCCATTCTAGAGGATAGTTATAAAGCTGGTAAACTATCGCTAGACCAAGCACCATCCCAGGGCTATCTTTGCTTATTAAAAGACAAGCAAGCCAAAAACGGCCTGGGCTATCTAGCAACCATGACGCAACAAGAACTAGAAGCCTATTTATCGCCTTATAAGGCCGAAATCATCAAAGAGGGGATAGATAGAGAGGTGAAGGAACGTATAAGGTCTTAAATGCTCACTAGAGGCCCAGAAAGGGCCTTTTTTGCGTGTGAACGACTTCCCTGGTCCGATAAACACTGCCCCAAAAGAAGGTGCTAGCTATAAGCCCCTATGAGGGATAATAAAGCAATCAAAGAGAAAGCATATATCACGCGCGTGGTTTAAATTACCTGAAATCCACAAGGAGGGTTTACTTTTATTCTGTACGTGGTATGATAAAAAACGTAGGTACGTGATGCAATAAGCACGCCTGCACTGTCGTCCTTTGCTAATTAAATATAAAGAAAGAGGTATTCTTATGGCAAAAGCTGTAAACCGACGTTCTATCGTCGAAAAACTTAACAAACACGGTTACGAAGTTGTTCGTACCAATCAACTCTTCGAACTCTTTAGTAACGAAGAAGGGAAGGCGTTCCCCCTTGCGAAAAACGCCCCCGTTCACCAGGGGACTCTGAAACGTATCGCTGCCGTTACTGGCATCGATTTGCTTTCTGAGTAAGGTAACAATAAACCATAAGTGTCAGAACTTATGGTTAAAGAAGGAAAAGCGGTTATACCGCTAAGAGCAGTAATGGCGCTGCTCACCGAAAATAGTGTGAGTATTCTGTTACTGCTTAAACGGTGAATTCAAAATGCCATATTAAAGAACTCGCTTTATATTTCAAGAACGACAGTAGCCCCAGGTTTAGCCTGGGGCTTTTTGTATATCCTAGACTGATAACATAACCTAATTAGAACTCTGCTGATACCCCCTGTAAGGGGATAATATAGCTCTATAAAGAGCTAACTTATATCACACACGTAGCAGTATCCTATAAAAGTGTATGTAATACCTAGAAAAAAAGTTATAAAAACAAGAAAAAAATCAAAAAAGGGGTTGACTTTATATAGTACATGTACTATAATATAAATGTAAGGTTGAGTGACAGGCAACCTTAACAAAAATAGGAGGAAATAGAATGGCTAAACACAATAAAAAACGATGGCTACAAATGAAAGAGTTAAGCATTGAAATTAATATCTTTTTCATCAAAATAACCATCGTTTGGAAATGATAGTTCGGAGCGAAAGCTCCTAGCTATTGTTTAGTGTATTCTAACATAAGAAAAAATGAAAAACAACGGCAAGATCATTTATAAGAATGGCCACATGAAAGTAACAGTCAGAAAAACCACACGAAGGGAAAAAGTCACGTTCCTTATCGGTGTAGCAGTTGTTTTACTTGCCTGGTGGTTATTAGCAAAATAAGGGGGCAACAATATGGCAGTATCAGAATCACAGAAAAAAGCGAATCAGAAATGGGCAGAACAAAACAAGGCACACAGAAATTATCTGTCAAAACGTTCGGCTGCGCGTAGTTTCATCAGAAACAATGCGACAGAAGAGGATTTAAAGGAACTCCAGGCCCTAATTTCTGAACGCTTAAAGGAGGAATCAGAATGAAAGTATCTTATGAGTCAGAAGAGTTAATTGAAGAGGTCCTGGAAGATATCGCTTTATTTGGTGAGGAAGATGAAGTATTTGCCATATACTCTTATTTTGAGGTAGTAGATGGCCGAAAAATTGACACTGAGTTTATCACAGACTATTTTTCAGCAACTGAACCCGTTAGAGAGAGCGCAGGCCTTCCCTGGGATGCAGAAGATGAACAAGAGTATCAAGACCAATTAAAGCAGTGGCAGAAGCTTTACAAACAGTTAGAACAACTTAAGTATGAACGACTAACGTTAGGAGAGCTACTTAAGCGACTAGAAGAACAAAACAGAATATTTTAACCAGGAGAGAGTGGCCACGTCGTCGCTCTTTTTTGTTGTCATGCTGACATTGCCTTTAAACAGCAAGGCTGCGCGTGAAAATAGCTGTTTAGAAAAAAGTGCAAAAAAAGTGCGCAAAAACTATTGACAAGAATAAGGATATGGTGTAATATATAAGTATAAGACGTGCATAAATTGTACGCAACAAAAAATAATTTTACGAGGTATTCGATATGGCATTTTTACCAGATCGACGTGAAGTCGAAAAAGTGTTAAAAAAACACGGTTTTTATAGCGTTAGGTTCAATGGAAGACACGAACTCTTTAAGAACGATGACGGAGTTACGTTCCCGTTGGCCAAACAAAAGACTGTCCCTAAAGGGACCTTGAAGAATGTATCTCGAGCAACTGGGATTGATATGTTTAAAGAGCTCGAGAAACAAAAAAAGAAAAATAACTAATCCCAGCAACAAAAAACTAATGAAAGGAGGAGTAATGTAATGACTAATCAAGAGACAACTATTGTCAACACTGGCTAGTTGTCTGCCATTATGGTAGACAACTAGATCACGAAATACCAAGTAAAAAATTAATTAACAAACGTAATTGACCATATCGATACCAAGTAAAAAATTAACTAAAGCAAGTAACCAATGGGAAAGAAGGAGAACAACAATGAAGAGGTATTATCCAGCTATTATCAGCTACGATAACGAAGATAAACGCTATTATGCTGACTTTCCAGATTTTAAGGGTAGCGTATTTACAGATGCTGAAACTTACGAAGAGATTCTTACACGCGCAGAGAGCGTCTTGAAATTGATGGTTACGGAATATCTCGAAACTGGCCGAGAGCTACCAGAACCAGAATTTTCTAATCAAGCTCAAGAAGGTGAAACAGTCGTTTCAGTAGGTGTTTGGCTTACACCGCTACAGGACAAAGCAGCTCAGCAAATTGTTCGAAAGAATACTTCTTTGCCACGTTGGTTAGCTACTGAGGCGGCAGATGCTGGCTATAACTTCAGTGAGGTCTTAAGGTTCGCCTTGCTGGAGAAATTAGGCTACTCCCTTCAGGAGGGGCAATACCACAAAGCGGAACCAGCAAAGGTAAATAAATAATAAATCACGCGCTAGATCGATACCGAAACAATAAGGGAGAAAATCCCTGATAAGGGAAACAACCTGGCTGCGCGTGCGATAAGATGCCGAGAAAGGAGGAAAATGAATGCCGTTTATACTAGAGGATGAGAGATATGAAATCGTGGATTATAACGCTATGCTTGTTTATATGATGCAGTTCCCTATCTTTGAGAGTCCTAACAAGCGCCTAAAGTATTTTTCTAGGTGGATTAATCATTTAAAGGCCATTGATGACGCAATGGCAAGAGAAACGCTGGTGATTCAGTCGCTACAGTGTTTCAGCTTCCTTATCTCTTTCGATGCTGTCCATGTACGCATTCAGTTTAATATCGATGCAATATCTAAACTGGTAGAAGATGAACAAGCGTCTGCGGTCCCTTTAAAGACGTTTGGCCCAGGACAAGGGCAAATCAATTACACTTCAGTAGCAGATGGCGAGTTCGATAGAGTGACAGAGCCCCCGACAATCCTGGTAGCTACTATTAGAAATGATCCTGGTAGAAAAGGGGTCGTCATTGACGGGAACCACCGACTTGCAGGTGCTATGGCAAGTGACCTGGAGTCAGTTAACGTCAAATACCTGGGGGACTCGTTCTTATCTAGACACCCTGAGGCCTTTGTCACTGCCTGGGACCATGCCCTCTATACGTTTATCAATGAAACGATGTTTCTATACCGCTGTATGGAAAATGGTTGGTTAAATGATGAACAGGCAATTGCCCGTTCTTACCTATCTGGAGACGTAGGCTATAAGTTTTAGAAGCAACCCCAAAAAGGTTGCTTTTTTAGCATTTGTTTACATGAAACCATTGACAAGTGCTAAATAAAGAGTTACAATATAACCAGAGTTAAGAGATGGCAAACTCTTAACAAAACACTAAACAAGGAGGCCTATATAAACATGGCACGTAAATATTCAGGATTCAATAGCAAAGACGAATTCGTCTTTGCAGAGTTCGATGGGAACTATAAATACAAGGGCTTTAAAGCTGAACAAGTTAAAAAACTCAGCAATCAATATAAAGAGCTAGTGGGCCAACATGTTTCAGAGGATGGCAATAACGCTGTTTTGAAAATTGCTGCTGGCCACGTCTTCAAAACAAGATACGGTTATGGCGTTATTGTCGATGCTACCCACGTTGTCTTTATTAAAGACTGGCAGGTTTGGGGCTTAAGCCGTGATCAGCAAAGTTATATTATTAACTTCAATCGGGATTATTACCAGGTGAAAGAGTACGGGGATTTTCCCGACTTTGAGCACTATGAGGACCTTAAGTCTTCAGACCTTGCGACGTTTGACCAGGTAATGGCCGTTGCTAAGCAGCAAGAAGAAGCCTATAACAACCCCGAGAAAGCAAACTACCTTGACGGCTTGGGGTTAAGCTTTAACTGGAAATAATGGGGGTGATAACTATGATTCAATCATTTGTCACAACCCAGGAACAGGAAATGATGCTTCAGGACTATTTAAAAGGGCGGTTAAGGAACGCCTTAAAGATGGCCAGAATTACCGTTAAAAATCCCTTCCTAGGGGGTATTCAGCAGGTGCTGTTAATCGATGATGGTTACTTTGCTAACTATTACACCTTTAATCTTCGATATAGTGAGCTGTTAGAACGCCTGGAGGTGTCCTGTGATAAGACATACAAGACACCTAGAGAGTTTTACGAGGGAGAAGAGAAGGACAGTCTTCGCCCTTTGTTTAGCAGTATTATTCTGGTAGACGGGAAAGAAGGCTATTCGAACCTTACCACCTGGTCGGTTTTAGAGGAACTAAGGGGATGCGATATAAAATTGGTTTCCCTAGCTAAGGCTGAGCTGACTTATACTAAAAACCGCTGGAGCGGACAAAGGGCAAGCCATGAGCTATATTGCACAACGCTAGCAGTGCCTTCAGTTATTGCTGAGTGCGATAAGCAAGGTATCTGGCATGATTGGGCTTATTATGGTGATGACTTTGGAGTTATCGCAGTATCTAGAGAGAAGGAACGAAAAAAAGAGGTAGTGAGAGAGGAAGAACGCTTTTTGTGGTTTAAAAAACAAAAAGAAATCAGCATTACTTACAAGGATTACAAGCCCCTAGATAGTGCCCAGGAAATAGTTTTTAAGGAGCTAGCAGAATACTTTGAACAAAGACTATTAAGAGAGGTCCTAAAAGTGATCGATAAGGAACTTGAAAAGTTGGTGCAGCCTATGAGCAAAGAAAAAGTAAAAGCGATTTTAAGGGTAAGTCAAGCATAAGGCACAAGATACAACCAAGATATAAGATACAGTCAAGGTATGAAATACAAGGGGGCGCGTGCTTATAGTGATGACAAATAGATAAAGAAAAACCTCTTCAGCAATTGCTGGAAGGGGCTTTTTGTTGCCTTAAAAATCAATGGTTAAACTAGCATTTTTGAAAGCGCTACAATTATTTGTCAAAATGATTATCCTAGATAACGACCAAACAAGGTCATATCACCCCATAGCACCCCTAAAAGTAGCTTTTAACGGCGTAGGGTGGGTGTTTAGCCGTCCTATCAATTACAAGGGCTTATATAAGCCTTATATGAGCATATCAGCCCATTAAATATCCAAAGCACGCGCCACGTGGTCGACGCTATCAAGTACCATTACAAGCTTTTAGGCTTGTAATGGCAAAAGAGCTAACCTTTTGGGGTCAGCTCTTTTGTCTGTTCTAATATTTTCAAGGTAGGCGATTGTGAGAGTTTGGCGAAAAGCCCAGACGTTTTCTGGTAAGCTTTAACCCCCTCTAACGCCCTATAGTAGCTTGTTTCCTGTCCACTGGGTCTATTGGTATGCTACTAGAGTAGCAAGGCACGACAATAGCCCATAACAAGCCTATAGGCGATTATAAGGACAAAGCAGGCACTGGCACGCGCCACGTGTCAGAAAACACTTGATTCACCTTTTTCAAAGCTTTTGGGCTTTTCAAAAGGTCAGCAACGCCCTAGATAACGGTTTTTACCGTCCATACGGCTATTTATTCCATGTTTTCCTTGGTAGCAAGTAACCTAGGCTGTCTTATTACTGGCGTGCGAGTCTCAGGCTTGAAAGCCTTACAACTCGAACACCTAGTATAAATCCGCCTAGCTTACTACCAAGGAACTTTCACGGCATAAAACGCCTAGTGACTGTGCTTTTCGATGTTTTCGAGGTTCTTTAAATTCCTCTTTGCGATTTTCAGACGCTTTTGGGCTTGCCATTTTGATTTGTGGGCTTTGACGTTTGCCATGCTACCCTTCAGCATAAGTGGTGAAAGTAGCAGTAAGCCCAGCACAACAACAATAAAATAAATACTCATATCTCTATTTCTTTGCTATACTGTTAAAGAGGGTAGCAGAAAGGGGCGGTAGCCCCTCTCTGCTACCGTTCCCTATTGCTCAAGGTCTCTTCTTTGCTTCTCGTATTCGAGTTCAAGAAGGGAAGCTTCAGCGTTTAGCTTCCTAGCTTCAGCTTCCGTTTTTTGACGATTTTCCTTACTGTTACTGTATCTAACAGTAAGGAACAAACCGTACAAAGTTAAAATCCCTTGAGCAATGTCTTTGATAATTTCGAAGACCTGCATAGCGTTCTCTCCTTTCCTTATTGATATAACTAATTATAACTCTTTAATTAGCATTCGTCAAGTGGTTTTTGGTAAAAAACAAGGAAAAAGTGCAATTTTTTTGTGCAGTAAGAGAGTGCGAAAAGCTATCAGATTGATAGCTTTTTTTGTTGCCTAATCCTCTAAAAAGCAGAAAGATATTGACGAATAATAAATAAAGTGTTATACTAAATATAGTTAAGGAACGGCAAACCTTAACAACAACACTAAACAAGGAGTTATCTATGTATAACGTTATTTCAGAAGAAGCTATTTCCCCACGTCAACGCCTAGTGTGTTATGGCGTGGAAACACTAACCGACCAAGAGATTCTTGGTGTGGTATTGGGTAAAGGCGAGGTCAGTGACTTAGAGATTGCTGAAAATGCCCTCGATAGCATGGTGAGTTTGGAAGACTTGTCTAGCCTGTCTGTCAAAGAGCTGGAAGATATCCAAGGCGTTGACGAACTAAAGGCGTTGCAAATTAAGGCAACGTTAGAGCTATCAAAGAGGGTAGAAAAAGCTGGGTTGTTGAGAACGGAGCAAATCATGTCAAGTCAGCAGGTCGCACGTCGTATGATGTTGGATATCGGGGATAAACGCCAAGAACATTTGGTAGCTATCTATTTGGATACGCAGAACCGTATTATTCAACAAAAAACGGTATTTATCGGAGGGGTAAGGCGTTCTATTGCTGAACCTCGTGAGATTCTGCACTACGCTTGTCATCTCATGGCAACGTCCTTGATTGTAGTTCACAATCACCCGTCTGGCGAGACTTATCCTAGTCGGAATGACCTTGATTTTACAGATAAGCTCAAACGTTCCTGCGATGATTTGGGCATTTGTCTTCTTGACCATTTAATTATCGGGAAAGGTACATATTATTCTTTCCGTGAGGAGAGGGAAGATTTTGAAATTTAAGGGGATAGCATAGGTAAAGCCTATGCTATTTTTATATGTCATAAAGCAATAGAAAACCGATAGAAAAGAATAAATAAGAATATTATTTATATTAACTAGAATATATAAGCATATAATATAATATAAAAGCATATAATAGAATAATGAAAGAGTTGACGAAATATAAATAAAGTGTTACAATATAGATAGTTAAGGAACGGCAAACCTTAACAACAACACTAAACAAAGGAGTTCGATATTATGGAACTGACCGAAACACAAGAAAAGAAATTACAGACGATTGGCAAACGTCTGTGTAAAGTCCATAAAGGGATAAGGACACAATTAAACAAATATCATGTCGATGGTGATGTGGGATATTTTACAAATACTCACGTTGCTTTAAAATTCAAAAACGGGATTCTTAAAGAAGATATCCCCGTAAAACCTTTTGAGCAGTCAGAGGGATATCCTGACGCTGCAAAGTTATTTGACGGTTTCCCAAAAGGAGAAGAGGTTAAAATCTCAGTGAAGGATTTGCTTAAGCAAATCCGAAAAGAGAGAACGAATTTCAAAAACAGGAACAGCTTAATCCATTTTGTAGTGGGAGAAACAATTGAGCTTGTCCAAGGTAAGAAGCAAGGAGCATTTCATGTGGATTTCAAAAACTTATATGAAATTCTGCTCATGGCAGACAGTCTCAAAATCAAAGAGATGACTTGCTATTTTCATAATAGGAAAAGGAGTGCCAGACTCGCCCCATGCTGCTGGAGGGGGAAAAAATGGATGCTCTGCTGTGTCCAGTACGAATTGCATAGAAAAACAAGGGGGCAAAATCTGCCCTCTTTTAAAATTAGCACGGGACGAGGACGAACCAGGGCGACGATCGAGACCAGGGCGAACGGGGAGGAATAGGGGGAGAGATTAGAGACTGTCTCA
>NZ_JACLQK010000033.1:0-12849 GCF_016648645.1 Streptococcus sp. 22.1
TTTAGGGGGACTTTTTTTGATACATCGCTAAAAGCTTTTCGGAACCACTAGCACAGCTAGTGGTTTTCGTAAGACAAGAAAAAGACGCCTTCAGCGTCCTTCCTTTATAAATCTTCTAAGGCATCCTTTACTTTATTGAAGAAACCTTTTTTCTGTGGTGCGATTTTTTCATCACCACTTGCTTTGGCAAATGCAAGGAGAGCTTCTTTTTGAGCATCGTTTAGCTTCGTAGGAGTTACAATTTTAACTGTAACGTGTTGATCCCCTTGTGAACCTCCACGCAGACGTGGAGCACCCTTTCCTTTTAGACGGAAAGTTTTGCCTGTTTGAGTTCCTGCTGGAATGGTCATCTCAACGTTTCCGTGAACTGTTGGTACTTCGACAGTGTCACCAAGAGCTGCTTGGACAAAGGAAATGTTAAGTGTATAGTAAATTGTTGATCCATCACGAGTAAACTTATCGCTTGGATTAACATTGATGATTACGAAGAGGTCTCCATAAGGACCACCATTGAAACCAGCTTCACCTTGACCCGCAAGACGGATTTGTTGACCTGTTTCAACACCTGCTGGAATCTTGACAGATACTTTGTGGCTTTGTTTTTCATGTCCTGTTCCGTGACAAGTTTGACATGGCTCTTTAATTTCTTGACCTGTTCCATGACAGACATCACAGGTTACTTGACGACGCATCATACCAAGTGGTGTTTGCGTATCAACATTGATAACCCCTTGACCATGACAGCGACCACAAGTTACAGGGCTTGTTCCAGGTTTTGCACCAGATCCTGAACATGTCTTACATGTCGCTTCACGATTGTAGTGAACTTCTTTTTCGGCACCAAAAATCGCCTCTTCGAAGCTTAGGTTGACACGGTACTGAAGATCATCACCTTGACGTGGAGCATTTGGGTTACGAGTAGCACCACCACCAAAAAAGCTAGAGAAGATATCCTCAAAGCCACCAAAGCCTGCACCACCATCGAAGCCACCAAAGCCTCCTTGACCACCAAAACCATTCGCACCATCTGGTCCGTATTGGTCATAGGCTGCACGTTTTTGGTCATCACTTAAAGTTTCGTAGGCCTCTTGGACCTCTTTATATTTTTCTTCCGCACCTGGTTCTTTATTAATGTCTGGGTGGTATTTCTTAGACATCTTACGATAGGCACGTTTAATTTCATCTTGAGAGGCATCCTTAGATACCCCAAGACGATCGTAATATTCGGTATTGTTCATACAAGATACTAAGAGCGAACAGAAAGCGACTGAAATTTAGGAAACCGACAAGAAATCATGATTTCTTAGGAGGTTTATCTAATTTCCTAGCTTTCCGCTCGTGTTCAATTTCTCGAACACTCTTTGTTCCTTTCTATAATTTTCATGTAAATCTTTAGAGGGTCTTTTCTATACTTCGCTTCACTTCATCAAACTCTTCGTCTGATAGAGTAAATATCAAATCCTCTTCAGCGTACTCGTTCTGTTCTTTAAAATAGTTGTCCGTATAATCTGACAACCCTAGACTAAGAATCACTTTTCTTGCAAACTCTTGATGTGCAAAGCCTATGGCTGTAATGATTTTTTTATCTTGTACAACCACTTTAGGTTGGAAATTTTCACGTGGAAGAAATTCAAAATAGTCAAAGAAGTTTTGCCAAATTCCACCTGTAAATTTCGTGCCGTTCAACAAGCCTGCTTTTGCCAATAAAAGAGGTGCTGACGAAATGGCCGCAATTAAGATATTTTGCTCACCAAGACCCCTCAAAAACGAAATCAATTTCTCATCCTGTAGAGCAGGGCCTATATTTACCATACCTGGCAAAATGACACAAGAATAATCTTCTATACGTACTTGATCCAATGTTTTCGTCGGTTGACAGGGCAAGCCGTCCTCAGATACCACAATCGAATAATCTGAGGCTACATAATCAATCGTTATATCGAAAGACAGAGCTAAAGTACTCGTTAAAGAGGCTATCTCATAGAGAGAAAAATTAGGATAAATGATACAAAGTACTTTTTTCATAAGCGACATCCTCTATTTTAGCGAAAAACAGAGGCTGGTTTGCAACCTCTGGATTTCTTTTTATCATTTACTAGCTAAGCTCAACACCTTACCGAACTGAGCACGCCCTAACCTCTTGGTGAAAAAGAGAAATCTTCCTATTTTCACTGTGAGGTTTTAACGGACTTTGCATCTTATTTTTCAGTAAACTCTCCGTCTACGACATCGTCGCCTGAGTTATCTGCTGTTTGTGCACCTTCTGCTCCTGCTTGAGCTTGTTGTGCTGCTGCAGCTTGTTCGTAAAGTTTAACTGCAAGAGCTTGAGCTTTTTCGTTAAGAGCTTCCAATTTAGCCTTCATGTCATCAAGATTACCTGATTCTTGAGCTTTCTTAAGGTCATCAAGAGCTGATTGAGCAGCATCACGTTCTGTGTCGAAGCCTTTACCTTCTGTTTCTTTGATTGTTTTTTCAGTCGCAAAGATAGCTTGGTCAACTTCGTTACGAAGATCTACTTCTTCTTTACGTTTTGCATCTGCTTCAGCATTTGCTTCAGCATCTTTCATCATCTTTTCAATTTCTTCGTCTGTCAAACCAGAGTTAGATTGGATGACAATTGTTTGTTCTTTTTGAGTTCCAAGGTCTTTAGCTTTAACAGATACGATACCGTTCTTATCAATATCGAAAGTAACTTCGATTTGTGGGATACCACGAGGTGCAGCTGGGATATCAGTCAATTGGAAGCGTCCAAGAGTCTTGTTATCCGCTGCCATTGGGCGTTCACCTTGAAGAACGTGGATGTCAACGGCTGGTTGGTTATCTGCTGCAGTTGAGAAGACTTGTGATTTAGATGTTGGAATAGTAGTGTTGCGGTCAATAAGTTTTGTGAACACTCCACCCATTGTTTCGATACCAAGTGACAATGGCGTTACATCAAGAAGGACAACGTCTTTGACATCACCAGTAATAACACCACCTTGGATAGCAGCACCCATGGCAACTACTTCATCAGGGTTAACTGATTTGTTTGGTTCTTTACCAGTTTCAGCTTTAACAGCTTCTACAACGGCAGGGATACGAGTTGAACCACCGACAAGGATAACTTCGTCAATATCTGACAAGCTCAAACCTGCATCTGAAAGGGCTTGACGAACTGGAGTTTTCGTACGTTCTACAAGGTCACGAGTCAAATCATCGAATTTCGCACGAGTCAATGTCATTTCCAAGTGAAGAGGTCCAGCCTCACCAGCAGTGATGAATGGCAAGCTGATTTGTGTTGAAGTAACACCAGAAAGGTCTTTCTTAGCTTTTTCAGCTGCATCTTTCAAGCGTTGAAGAGCCATCTTGTCTGTTGACAAGTCGATTCCATTTTCTTTCTTGAATTCTTCAACCATGTGGTCGATGATTTTTTGGTCAAAGTCATCACCACCGAGTTTGTTATCCCCTGCAGTTGCCAACACGTCAAAGACACCGTCACCAAGTTCAAGAATAGATACGTCGAATGTACCACCACCAAGGTCGAATACCAAGATTTTTTCTTCTTTATCAGTCTTATCCAAACCGTAAGCAAGAGCTGCTGCTGTTGGTTCGTTGACGATACGTTCTACTTCAAGACCAGCGATTTTACCAGCGTCTTTTGTTGCTTGACGTTGTGCATCGTTGAAGTAAGCAGGAACTGTGATAACTGCTTTAGTTACTTTTTCACCAAGGTAATCTTCAGCATAACCTTTCAAGTATTGAAGAATCATAGCTGAAATCTCTTGTGGTGTGTATTCTTTACCGTTTGCAGAAACTTTTTCAGAAGTACCCATCTTAGATTTGATAGAGATGATTGTATCTGGGTTTGTTACTGCTTGACGTTTTGCAGCGTCACCAACGATGATTTCACCGTTTTTGAATGACACAACAGATGGAGTTGTGCGGTTACCTTCTGGGTTTGCGATAATTTTTGATTCAGTTCCTTCAAGAACTGCTACTGCTGAGTTTGTTGTACCTAAGTCAATACCAATGATTTTAGACATATGTTTTTCCCCTTTTTACTTAATTTCTATTTTGCTTTTTTATCTTTCATTCATAGTTTTCTGTCATTTCGGACAAGTTTTCAATTAATTATATACAACTACCATAGCTGGGCGTAAGACGCGTTCGTGGAGTTTATACCCTTTTTGGAAAACTTGTGCAATCGTATCTGCTGGATGTTCATCATCTGCAGGCATTGTTTGAATAGCCATGTGGAAGTTATGATCGAAATCACCATCTGCTGGAATTTCTTCAATCCCTTCCTCTTTAAGAGCATGCACTAAACTTTCTTGCACCATTTCCAAACCTTTTTTGACATCATCAGTCAAGCCCTCAACGGCAAGAGCACGTTCAAGGTTATCAAGTGATGGCAAAATTGCTTTTGCCAAATCTTGGCTACGATACTTTTGCAATTGTTGACGTTCTTCATTAGAACGGCGCTGAATGTTTTGCATTTCTGCATGGGCACGAAGGTATTTGTTTTCAAATTCTTCGGCACGCGCTTGGGCTTCTTCAAGTTCAGAAGGTTCGCTTACTTCCTCTACAACTTCTTCAGTTGTCCCCGTAGCTTCCTCTTCTTTCACTTCTTCTTTTTTAATATCTTCAGTCAAGGCATACACCTCTTTCTATACTTTTTAAATGTTATATCTTAGCTAACTTCATAATGGTTACTATTGAGGTAACGGTAATAATCCGTCAACTTCATAACCAAAACTCTACTAATAACATTGACCAAACTAACCATGCGACGATAATCCATTTCAACTGGGCCAATCACATGCATGAGCGCCATCCCACGATAAGGAATCAGGAATTTATGACTCATAACTGTGACATTTGCAAGCGCTTCTTCAGTTGATTCTGCAACCGAAATCTTGGTCACTTCATCATCGGAGATAGCTGATCGAAGCTCAAGTGCCACATGTTGTGGATTGTCCAAAAATTGATAGGTTTTTAAGTCGGCATAGGTCAGTGATGCAACCTTACCTTCGATGAAAATCAATTCCTTAAAAAGTTGTGAAAAGATATAATCAAACAAATCTAGAACATTATCTGTTATCTTGAAATACTTTTGCACAATCTGAGGAATCTCAGTTCTCAATCGGTAATGGATATCTAAGACAGTGTTTCCCAAAAAACGTTCTTGAACAAGCTTATGAAGAATTTCCAAATCACTAGACAAGAAATTCTTTGGAATAGCAAACTGAACTGTCACAGGCTTAGATTCATCTAGAGTAAGAACCGCTAAAGCGTCGTGATTGGATAGATGAACAATGTCAAATCCAGTCAGACGTTGTCGTGTCGGTTCCACATCTTGAATCACTGCTGTGCATCCTGTCATTTCTGCCAGCAGCTTTGCCGCTGCATCCAAGATATCTTCAAGTTTAAAAGCTTCAAAGTCAAAAGCTTTAACCACTTGATAAACATCTTGTTCATCAATCGTATCAAGATTCAAAGAATTAGCGACAAAATACTGGAAACCTGCTCGGCTTGGCATACGCCCACTAGAAGTATGAGCTTTTTCAAGATAGCCCATTTTTTCTAGCTTGGCCATGTCATTACGAATAGTCGCTGAACTCGAATCAATTGATTCTTGTAACGCTTTAGAACCAACCGGTTCATGTGTACGAGTGAACATCTCAACTATCAAATTCAAAATAGTGTTTTGCCTTTGCGTAATCACGATGTCACCTCATTTCTATTTATTAGCACTCTAACACGTCGACTGCTAACTTATGATTCTATTATACACCTAAACTTGAACATGTCAACCCAAAAAACCAAAAAATTAGCACTCTTTTTGAGAGAGTGCTAAAAATACATCTCAAGACCTAGAGAAGCAAAAAAGAGCACCTCCGAGGTACTCTAATCTTATCGATCATATTTTGACAAATGATAGGTCTCAATAATAGATATGAGGTGTTTGGCGTAATCTGGATCACTGCTAAAACCCGCAGCTTGTAGTTTTTCTGCCGCAACTTTATAACTAGTTGTTCCTGCCACCTCTTTATAGGTCGACTCGCCCCACGTTCCTTGGCGAAGTTCTTCTAAATAAGTCATCATAGAACTTGACCAATCCTTAAAAACTGCAAAATCCACCTTTTGGTATTGCCATTTCCCTTTACTGTAGATACTATCCTTTAAACGAATACGTTCTTGACCCGGCTGAGCTAGCAGACTGTAGATGTTATGGTATTTAACAGATAAAAGACTGCTACCATAATTCGACTCATATGCAGCTTGGCTAAGGAGAATTGACGCTGGCACACCATAGTTTTTGGACATCTTTTGAGCTGTTGGAGCTAAGGTCTCAATAAACTCTTGCTGCGTGTAAGCAACCTTTACCGAACGAGCATTATCATCTGTAGAGGCATGAAGAATCAAAGGTAAGACAATACCTAAAGCGAAAACAGCAACTAAGGTTATGAAGGCTTTTAGTTTAAAACGTCGTCTCACTTAGCTTTCTCCTTTAATAATGCCAAATATTCCTCCAAAGTAAGATTATGTTCAGTCATATACTCTGCTGACTCTTTACCAACATAGCGGAAATGCCAATCCTCGTAACCTACACCAGTTGATGATGTTTTACCATCTGGAAAACGAAGAACAAAGCCATATTTCGGCGCTAACTCTTTAACTTTAGCTACTGTATCTGGATCTGCTTCATTTAAGCTATCTACAGTACTCATATCAATCGCAAGACCCGTCTGGTGTTCACTCGCTCCTGGTGGTTGTGAATAGGTTTGAACCTTTTTCTCCGCCTGAGACTCCGTCAAACTTGGGTCAGCAGCCATTTCCTGCTGAACATAACTGTTATAAAGTTCTGTCTGATAAGCAACACTACGATAACCTGATATCAAGTGGTAACTTGGATCAATTTCTTGAGCAGCTGCTAAAAACTCCTTAACATTCTTAGCAATTCTCGCATCTACAGAAACACCATCGACATCAACAATCTCAGGATTAAGTTCTTTAGACTTATTATCTCGATTTACCAAAAGCAATTCCCAGTCTTTAGGCGATACATCAGGTAGTCCCTTTGTATCCTTGCTTCGAGTCGCATCGGTAGCTTGCTTACTACTTTTTATTACCGACGATCCATTGGTTTGTTGAACAGTACGACTGACACCAAATACTGAATAAAGTCCTGCTGCAACTAAAAGGACTGCAATCAAGACACTACTGATAACCAAAAACCAGTTGGTTTGCTTTTTCGCCTGACGGCGACTTGGATAGTTATTTTTTACCATTTTCTTTTTCTATTATCTCTCGCCCAACCTGACGATAAGTCATATCGCCAAGTGCTTCTAATGTAAATTTACCATTTTCATAAGCAACAACAGTAACCGAACCGTTGTCCAATGAAGGATGCTCGACAGAAGGATCAATTAACCAAGCAAAGGTTGCAATGGTCATACCGTGACTAACAACGATAGCATTACCACCACCAGACCTATCAAGATCCTCAGCAATAGCTGTAAACCCTTCTATAATACGTTTTCTGAGCACTTCCCAAGACTCTGCCCAACCAGCCGTATCCACATCAAGGATGCCTTGTGCAAGTTCAGGATAAGTTACCTCATGCAAATCCTTACCTTGAAAAGCATCTGTTCTCGGTAGCACACCGTAGAAAAGTTCACCATCATAGCCACCATCTAAACTACCAAAACACCACTCACGAATACGTTTGTCACGTTTATAAGGAATAGTTTCCAAACCCGTCTCACGTAAAATGATATCCATAGTTTGAATCGTTCGACCTGAATCACTAGAATATGCAGCTTTAAAAGGAATACCTGCTGCTTTCAGACCTACCCCCAATTCACGAATACCTTCTTCACCGAATGGGGTCAAAGGGCTATCAGACCAACCTTGTGCACGACCAATGGTGTTAAACATCGTTTTGCCATGTCTCGCAATATATAACCTAACCTTACTCATAGCGCCCCTTCTTTCCGTCATTTTTGAATTCATTATAGCACAAATCCCCTCGACTATCTAGCCAGCGAGACCATCAGAAAATGCCTTACCAATTGGCAAAGCATTTATCATCCGTTTAGTTTTTAAAGCTGTGAACAGGAGCTGGGATTTGACCACCACGCGCAATGAAGTCAGCCGATGAAGCTTTGTTTACCTTCATTACCGGTGCATACCCAAGAAGACCTCCAAGTTCCAGCATGTCACCTTCCTTACCATAAGGAATAATACGAACAGCTGTTGTTTTCTGGTTAATAACACCGATAGCCGCTTCATCAGCAATCATGGCCGCGATTGTAGTATCTGGCGTATCAGCAGGAATAGCAATCATGTCTAGACCAACAGAACAGATAGCTGTCATAGCTTCCAATTTTTCAAGGTTGATATGACCAGATTTAACAGCCGCAATCATCCCCTCATCTTCAGAAACCGGAATAAAGGCACCTGACAAACCACCAACTTGGTTACATGCCATGATACCACCTTTTTTAACTTGGTCATTAAGAAGGGCTAGAGCTGCAGTAGTACCATGTGTACCAACAACTTCAAGACCCATCGCTTCAAGGACACGGGCTACTGAATCACCAACTGCTGGTGTTGGCGCAAGAGACAAATCTACAATACCGAACTCGACACCAAGACGTTCACTGGCCATTTGACCAACCAACTGACCAACACGTGTGATTTTGAAGGCAGTCTTCTTAACTGTTTCAGCTAAAACATCGAAACTTTCGCCTGGAACTTTCTCAACTGCACGTTGCACAACACCAGGACCTGAAACCCCAACATTGATTACAACATCAGCCTCACCAACACCGTGGAAGGCACCTGCCATAAATGGATTATCTTCAACCGCATTGGCAAAGACAACCAACTTACCTGGACCCATTGGATCTTCCTGAGAAGCCTCTTTGATGATACGCCCCATGTCACGTACTGCTGTCATGTTAATACCAGTCTTTGTTGAACCAATGTTGACAGACGAACAGACAAAATCAGTCTCAGCAAGCGCACGTGGAATAGAATTGATAAGAATCTCATCACCTTTTTGGTAACCCTTTTGAACGAGCGCAGAGAAACCACCAATAAAGTTAACGCCGATTTCCTTAGCTGCTCGGTCAAGCGCCTTCGCAAAAGGTACATAGTCTGTAGCATCTGTTGCCGCACCGATGATTGAAATCGGAGTAACAGATACACGTTTATTAACAATCGGAATACCAAGTTCAGCCGCAATCTCGTCGCCAACAGTTACCAAATCCTTAGCCTTAGATACAATCTTGTTATATACTTTTTCCGCTGCCTTATCGATATCTGAATCGATACAGTCTAGGAGTGAGATTCCCATGGTAATGGTACGAACATCAAAATTCTGTTCCTCAATCATGGCAATGGTTTCTGTGACCTGTTTAATATCCATTTTAAGCTACTCCTATCTTACAAGTTGTGCATAGCATCAAAAATTGCTGAACTTTGGATGTTGATTTTAACGTTCAATGACTCACCAAAGGCTTCCAATTCAGCACGTAGGTGTGTAAAATCTTGTTTGTCTTCTGATGATACAACCGCCATCATGGTAAAGAATTCATCAAGAACTGTTTGAGAAATATCATCAATATTCAAGCCAAGTTCTGCCACCTTAGTCGCAACACCCGCAACAATACCTGATTTGTCCTTACCTACAACTGTAATAATCGCTTTCATGAGAAGCCTCCATCATTTTATTTTGTATAATTTTAGCATATTTTGATTAAAAATGCTATTTTTTATGAAATTTGCATATTTTTTCTTGAAAAAGACGAATGTTTCAGAGAAATTTAACTAATATCGTTTATAAAAACACCCTCTCTTTGACTCAACTACTTGTGGATAAACTTGTTCACAACCTAAATAATATCTCTCTTATAAAACCTTGAAAAATCAAGATTCAACACTATCAACAGACTTTTCCACACCTGTGGATAAGTCTGTGGGTAACTTGTCGATAAACAAAAAATATCGCCATTTTCAGGCGATATCTTAGCTTTATTTCCATTTTAAATTAACATGGGCATTCATTTCTTTATAGGCAGTATCTATACGCTCTTTGGTTTCTTCATCCAGTTTATTTCTATATTTACCACCCTTAATGAAATCCTCTAAAATATAAGTTTGGTAAGTATACAAAGGGTATCCCTCTGGTGAAGTTGTTCCTTTAGGCGTACGGTTAACCCAAGTCGGATGCGCTTGAGCAGTCTTAATCGTGGTTTGACCATTCTTTTTCTCAAGGGTGACATCCATTAAGACACCCCTCTCTGTCCACTCTGCACTATCCACACCATCCATGGTCTCTATGCGCTGGTTTGAGATGAAATTCCCCATTGAGTAAATAATAAGTTTTTGCTGTCCATCCTTTTTAACCACCTCAGAAGGTTCTACCACATGAGGATGACCTCCAAAGATAATATCAGCACCCCAATCAATCATCTTATGATAGAGTTTAACCTGTTCATCTGTCGGTTCCAAACGATATTCAACACCCATCTGAGGCATGATAACCGTGATATCTGCTTCTTTTTCGGCACGCTGAATCTCGGCTTTCATACGTTTTTCATCCAAATTCGATAAGTGGTCTGCAACCTCTTTATCCGTCAAGTTCGACTCTAGGCCATTGTAACCATAAGCATAGGAAAGTATTGCAACCTTAATCCCATTAACATTCTTGATGAGGAGTGGCGCCTTGTCTCGTACCGGTTTTTCGTAAACACCAACAGGATCAATTCCCACTTTTTTAAAAGCATCAGCCGTTGTAAAAGCTCCCTCTAAACCAGAATCCAAGATATGGTTATGAGCCAAATCCATAACATCATAACCTGCATCCTTAATAGCTGCTGTCACTGATTGAGGAGCATTAAACAGAGGATAGCCTGACAAAGGATAATCAGGATTAATCGTTCCCTCGAAATCACCCAAAACCAAATCAGCCTGCTTTAACCACGGCTTCACATAAGTAAAATTCTCCGTGAAATCATAGCTGCCATCTGCCTGCAGGGCACTCATATAGAGACCGTCATGATAGAGCAAGTCCCCATTAGCCATGATACGTGCTGTCTGTACCTGGTTTGAGGCATTCTTTTGCTGTTCATTCTTACTATGAACAATTAAAATCTCAAGAAAAAGCAAACCTAAGACGAGAGCAATCAACCCCATCAAAATCTTATTAGTCATCGCATTGTCACGCTTTTTAGCCTGGCTCTGTTTCATAATACTCTCCTTTTTCATACTTCTAGTGTACCAAAAAAACTTATCCATTGATGATAAAAAAGATTAATAAACGGTTACATCTCAATTCCATGACGATTGAAAGCATCAGTTTTCTTAGACAAGATAAAAACTCTACTTCATACGAAGTAGAGTTCTGTTAATAATTAGCGTGTTGGTGTGTATTCCAAATCTTTACCATGTTTAGCTACAAAATCAGACATTTCAGAGTCTGGAATTTGACGCAAGTAGAGATTAGCACGAATCGTTTCATCTTCCTCACGACAAGTCGAAAGAACGAGGTATTTATCTGAAGCACTAACCTTCAAATCCTTGTTTTTTACACTTGCTTGATCATAGATGATATCCAACTGTTGTTTAAAGTCTTTATCGCTTTCAAATGATGTACGATAGAAAGCTGTGTCTTCAGGCACAATTACCATAGCAAGCGCTTCATAATAATACTTACGTTGAGGCGTCTCAATAACAACATATTTGTGTTTATCAAAGAACGACTGATCACTATAGTAGTTAACATCGTTGAACATACGACTATCAGCAACCTTACTGCCTCGAGCATGACCGAAGAGCCATGTCAAACGATCGCTGAAATCTTTCTTATTGTCTGTATCCATGAAGACCGTTCCCAAATATGGAACGTTTCCTCCATCAAATGTTTTATCTAAATAGGTTGAATTGTCGGTTGTTTGAACAACTGGCTCATCCAATTTAGTCCCTGGTGCATAGACATAAGCGATAGTATCAGGGTTTGTCGCCTCAAGACCATCAAATTTATTTTTGAGGTAGGCTTTCTCCTCATCTGAAACTTTATAAGTGTTTGCTTTTTTAGTCGTTAAAACACTCTTAACACCATTAGAGGACGATGCTGTCGGAGACATAAACTGGAAGCCAAGGAAGACAGCCAAAGCAGCAATGACTAAGGCTGAAATCCCAGCAATCAGTTTTTTGCGAGATCCAGTAGATTTACGATTATGATTACTCATGAAATGTCAAATCCTTTTCTTTATCCATAGAAAAATATCACCGAAGCCCTAGCCCCAGTGATATTCTTTTTAGCAATAGCAGTTAATTATTTAACAGCTGCTGTGTTTGGAAGAGCTTTAGCTTCAGCTTTAGCTGCTGGAGCTTTCTTTTCTGCAGCTTTAACAGCTTTAGCTTCTTCTTTAGCATCTTTGTTAGCGTTAGCTTTATCAGTAACTACAAATTCATCTTTGATGATGTTTCCGTTAGCATCACGTTTTGGTTCGATGTGTTCACCAGCATCTTCAAATTTTTGTTTAGTTGAATCTGCGTCAACGTTGTTAAGACCATCTTTAGCAGCTTGAGTAAGACCACCTTCGTTGTTTGTGAAGAAGTCACCACCAGTTGCTTCAGTTTTGTTATCAAGGTTTCCAGTGTGAACGTTACCGTCGTTAGCGAAAACTGCTGCTGATGAAGCGAATACTGCAAGAACTGCAGCTGATGTAAGCAATACTTTTTTCATAATTGTTTCTCCTCTAATGGATTATTACTGTCTCATATACACATAAGACGCTGCCGCCGATCTACTCAGTGTAGATCTCGCTCGTCGACGTATCATTAAAAAAAAAATCG
>NZ_JACLQK010000034.1:0-12312 GCF_016648645.1 Streptococcus sp. 22.1
ACTAATAATTGTGTAAAAGTTTAACTTTTATTAGAAAACATTAATTTAAAACTTTTATCTAAGTCCTTTGAAACTTCAAAAACGTTCGTGCTTTTATTTAGCACAATTCACTATTTTGTCAGTTTTATAATTTTTAAAATACTTTTATATCAAACCATCTTTTATTAAAAATCTTCGTTACTCTAACCGTATTTTTTAGTTTTGGTGATATTTATTAAAATACAAAATTCTCTCCCTTCAAAAAGAAAATGTTTTAATAGCTCACCCCACACCTCTCCCAATCCCTTGCCAATACTGACCTAGAGGCTCCTACTTCCCATATTCTCAACAGATTCAAAAATCCCTTTGGCATTTACCAAAAGGGATTCTTTCACCTATTATTTGAAAATAGAACTTGTGAAACTGTCTGTCTCTTGAAGAAGTTTCTTATAGACAGCTTCTTTGAGTTTTGTCGTATGGCTTGTTGACACAGATTTATTGCCATTATTATCTGTTTTAAGACTTGCAGCGTCTTTGGCTACTGCCGCTTTAAACAAGGCTAACAAATCATCGTAAGAGCTTACTGATGTACCGTCAACAGTAACTGTCGTCAAACCATGAGACGCTTTTTCTTTCACTTCTTTGAAGTAGGCCTTCTTGAAGTCTTCTAGGGAGTTGAACTGACCATCAGAAATCTTGTTAATGATAAAGTCATCACCAAGGGTGTTCTTACCAGCCGCTTTTGCTTCTTGTTTGTACTTGTTGGTCGCATAACCTAAGAAGCCTTTTTCATAGCCGTAGTAACCCCAGAGTCTAAAGGTATTGTGTTTGAAGGACATGGCACCTGGAGAGCCCTCACTGGTATTACCACCATAAATGGCAGACATCATTGGCACATTGACATAGGCAGAAGAGAAGTCCTCAGGTTTATAAACACCATTTCCAGGGCCACGATTGGTCATGAAGTTATTATCCACAAGGTCATCAATAGAGGTCAAGCTAATAGCCTTTTCGCTATCACTTAGAGCACGCACCTTGTCGTATTGGTTTTTACTATTGCCTCGTAGCTGTTTGTCTACCTTCTTGAACCATGCGTTATTGAGCTCTTGCTTGCCTTGACTGAGAACTGCTTCTCCTTCCAATGAATCAAGAAGCATAAGGGTATCGTTGTAGCCCTTCATGTAACGGTCAATGGCTTCACGCGAGTTCAACTTGTTCGGATTGGTGTTGTACCACTGGTTACCATCGTTTTCTCTTTCAAAGGCCATGTTGAGTCCTAGAGCACCGTATTCACCCTGGTGACCCTGAGTCGCTGGTGATTGCAACATTCCTTGGGCATAAGCTTCAACGTCTGTTCCTTCACGACGACCAAAACCTCCAAAGTAGGCAATACGGTCATTGATATGAGTTGTTTCATGGGTAAAAGCTGAAGCACCGTACTCGCTAATCATGTTAGACATGACATAAGTAACCTTGGCACGATTATCGTATGGGTTGTCGTAGATGGCAGCATAGGCACCTGCCATGGCTCCGTTATCACCGTAGTACTCACCAACTGGTCCATAGATTTCACGGATTGGCGCATAGACTTCCGTACTGTTCTTGAATTGGCCGTAGCGCTCTGGCCAACCTGGCCAACCATGACCCCAGACATAGAAACCTTCCCAGATTGGATTGACAATGTCTTTGAACAATTTGTTTTTGACATTATCTGCAGCCAATCTTTGCCAGAAATCAAGATAGTTGATTTGACGTTGGGCCGCTAGATCAATCTCTGGTTTCAACTTCTCTAGGGTTGTGTTGTACTTGTTAGCTGTTCCATAAGACATAGTATCATAGGTAGAAATCAAGAACATCTCTGTCTTATCAAGGTTCAACAAAGGCAAAATCATCTTGCGGTGGAGACCACGACTAAGGTTGTCATAAACACGATACTTATGCTCACCAACACCTTCATTTTGAGACGCCTTCTCTACAACGTAGACCTTATCCTTAGCAGCATCGATGAACCAATCATTCATATTGTCGATAGTCGTAAAGAGTTTTCGGTTGTAGTTGAGGAAGTCGGTGAGATCACTAGAAAGGGTACTTTTGGCGAGAACTTCACCGAAAGCATCGTAGGTTCTTGAACCACTGATATTATTTTCCTTAGAGCCAATCTCAATCAAACGGTCAAGGACATCCACATTTTTACCATAGAAATCTGGTTTGAAGAGCATGATTTCTTTGATGTTAACATCATCAAACTTCACACCGTAATAACGATTCAAGTAGGTCAACCCTAGCAAGAGGGCTGCTTTATTTTTCTCGACCTTGTCAAGAATCATTTGTTGAGCAGCTGGTGATTGGTTAAGCTGGTGATCTTCATTTTGAACCAGCTTAGTTACTAGGTTAGTCAAATTAGCCTTAACAGCGTCAAAGCTTTCTTCCAAGAAGAGGTTCTTGATAGCATTGACCTTATTTGGACCAGTACGGCCAAGTTTTTGGTAAATCGGATCAGACTGCAACTCAATCGGTTTCAGGATATCAACGATACCATTGATAAGACTTGAGTGGTCTTTTTGAACGATATTTGGAGTGTACTTGATACCCAAATCAGAAACAGTATATTCCTTAACGTTACTCAACCCTTCTGAACTCTCTGAAAGCTTGAAGTAGTCTTTGCTTCCATCAGCGTAGTGAACAATAATCTTGTTAGCATCGCTTAGGTCTGTGACAAAATTACTGTCTTTCATTGGTGTCACTGAGAGCACCTCTTTGGTATTCAAGTTGTGGTCCTTGGCCAGTTTGTTTGCTTGATAGACAATATAATCCTTGTTATAGAATGGCTGGAATTTCTCAATATTCTTGTAAGCCTGCTTGTATTCTGGCTTATAGTCTTGAATATTGGCAAAATCAGCTTGACTAGAAACATTGTTAAGCGTATTCAACGCATAAGGCTCGCTAACAAATGTATCAGCTGTGATCTTGTAACCTTCAACACGCTTGTCAGCTTCTTCCTTGGTCAAATGTTTGAGCTTATTCGGACTCTTAGTATCTTTACCAGTACCATCTTCGGCCGAGCTATAGCCAACAACACCAAAGAGATCTTTGATGTATGGGCCACCGTCTTCATCATTGACATCGCTAGAAGCAAAGATTTCTTGGCCCTTGATAACCTTAGCATAGGTCACATTGTCTTGAACAGCGCCGTAAGGCCATGTCTTAGCGACAATACCACCGACATTCCTTGTGTTTTTAACATCAAGAACACCTTTAGCTACTGAATTGGTTACCTTAGCCTTCGTTCCTGATTTCCAACTGTTGAGCATGTAAGTGACAAATGGCACCAGCATACTTGCGTTAGCATTTTGAGCTGTAATAGTCGCATCCACATAGGCTCTGTTGACGAATCCCATGTAGTTTGAACCAGCAATCCCACCAACTGTTGAGTTATTACCAACAGAGTTGATTTTACCGAGAAAGGCAACATTTTCAATCTTGCCATCTTCATCAATCTTATTGACAATACCTGCAACGTCATTGTTACCAGTCACTGAACCAGCCACCTTAACATCTTCAATCAGACCTTTGTTTTTAAGGTTAAATCCAAGCGTCGCGATTTGATTTTGACCAGAGCGATTGATGTCTACATTTTCAAAGTTGATATTCTTGATCGTTCCGCCATTGATGACATTAAACAATGGATGTTCTAAATCATAGATGGCATAGCGTTTGTCACCATCACTGAGCAACTTACCAGTAAATTCGGTCGTAATGTATGATTTACCGTTTGGAACGACGTGACGAGCACTCATACTTTGTCCGAGCCTAAATTCACCTGAAGGATTCGCCTGAATGGCATTGACCAACTCAGCAAAATCGTAGTAAACATTGGCTTGGCTAGCCTGAGGTTTCTCAATGTAATAGCTATAGGTTTGAGCAAAATGGTTTTGGGTATCACGTTGCACCAAATTGTCCGCTGCTGCAGTTACCTTATAAACCGCCTTGCCATCAACCGTCGTTTCTTCGATGGCTTTTACAGCCAAGTAAGTGGTCTTCTGATCCGCAGAAGTCATCTTCAAATAGTAATTCGTGAGATCCTGAGGTACAGCTGCCAGACGAGTCTCATCCACTTCTGTTTGATTGTCATACTTAATCAAATCTGTACGTGCAAAATCTTTAAGCTCAACCTTCTTGAGATCCAGTTGGAGAGTTTGGTCTGCCAAAACCTGATTCTCCTCACCATTGCCACGATCATAGGTCATGGTTGTTGTGAGGGTATATGGCTTGTAATAGTCTAAGTTTGTTAGGTCAGCAGTCAAGGTCGTGCTAGGAATATCAAGCGTTTGGACAATCTGTCCGTTTTGCTTGAGGACCGCTTTAATAGTCGTGATAGCTGCTGAACCTGGGTTCGTCAAGGTGTAGCTAAGTTTAGCACTACGACCCAAATCATCCTTGTCAATCTTTGTTAGCGTAAGCACTGGTTTTTCAGACACCTTGGTCCCTTTGTGAACGATACGATCTTGAACAGGAACTAGCACGGTTTCAGTGACAGTTGGTGCCTCAGACGTCTTATTCCCTTTGTAGGTCTTATAGACTTTGGTGATTTTGTTTTGACCTTTTTGACCTTCTTGAACAACCTGTAAAGTACCCTTCTCAAGCGTGTCATCTTCTTGGACAATTTCTTTAAATGGAAGCTCTACAATAGACTCTTCGGTCGTTGTTCCATCTAGAGGTTTGCTGCCACGACGAAGTTTTCTAGGTTGTGGCACCTCAATAACCTTACCTGACACAATAGTTGGCTCACCAACCTTGACACCATCAATGGTTTGGTAAATTTTCTGGATTTCTTGGCTACCTTTTTGACCTTCTTGCTCGACAACCTCTTCATCCACATACTTGCTATCATCAGTGATAACTTCGATAGGATAATCGATGGCTTGCGTTTCAGTCTCTGTGACACTTCCAACAACTGGAGTGTGGACAGGATTCTCGGGTTGGACAGCCGCCTCACCTTCATGACCGGATTCTTGTGTACCCTTGGCTTCCAGTTTGCCTGTATAGTCTGGATTAGCAGGTTGAACAGCTGCTTCGCCTTCATGGCCAACTTCTTGGGTACCATTGGCACTGATTGGACCAGTGTACTCTGGGTTAGCTGGTTGAACCACTGCCTCGCCTTCGTGACCAACTTCCTGGGTACCATTGGCACTGATTGGACCGGTGTACTCTGGGTTAGCTGGTTGAACCACTGCCTCGCCTTCGTGACCAACTTCTTGGGTACCATTAGCACTGATTGGACCGGTATACGCTGGATTGGCGGGCTGAACTAGAGATTCGCCTTCGTGTCCAACTTCTTGGGTACCATTGGCACTGATTGGACCGGTGTACTCTGGATTTGCGGGTTGAACCACTGCCTCGCCTTCATGACCAACTTCTTGGGTACCGTTAGCACTGATTGGTCCAGTGTACTCTGGATTAGCCGGTTGGACCCATGCTTCACCCTCGTGACCAACTTCCTGCGTTCCATTAGCACTTGTAGTATCGCTACTGATTGAACCTGTGTACTCTGGAGCGACAGGTTGAACAGCTGCTTCGCCTTCGTGACCAACTTCTTGGGTACCATTGGCACTAATCGGTCCAGTGTACTCTGGGTTAGCAGGTTGAACTAGAGATTCGCCTTCGTAACCTGATTCTTGCGTACCTTTAGCACTGATTGGACCAGTGTAATCTGGATTTGCAGGTTGAACAGCTGCCTCGCCTTCATGACCTGATTCTTGCGTACCTTTAGCGCTAATTGGCTCAGTGTACTCTGGATTAGCAGGCTGAACAGCTGCCTCGCCTTCATGACCTGGCTCCTGTGTTCCTTTTTTCCAACTGATTCCCTTACTATCCCTATCAGCTGTCCCCTGACTAACTGTATTATCTTCTTTTATTGAAGACTCAAGCCCTTGCAAAGTATTCTCCAAAGGTTGTTCAAGCTCCGGCTTAGCAGAGTAACGCAGATAACCCACATACTCATAACCATCAATGGCAATAACACCCTTAGCCAAATCTTCTTTATTTGAAACCGCAAGAGTTTGATTATAGGCCTGCAACTCCTTGTTTTGCAAGGCAAGAACCTCTATCGGCACAAGGAGACTTTGCCCTGCGGCCCCAATCAAGACCAAGCCAATAATTTTTTTACGATGTTTTTTTGAAAATAGCAACACAGCCATAGTCGCTGTTGCCAATCCTAAACCTGTCGCTGCCCAGTCAGAGCTTCCTGTCTGAGGAAGAGTAGCTTGACTGTCTCCCTTACGTTTATAAACCAGATAAAAAGTGTCCTCATTTTGATATTCCTTAGGAATAGCATGTACCACTTGCTTCTGCTCTTCAGCTGTTAATTCATTTTCTGTGACATAGGCCATGTGTACCGATGCATCTGAAGTAACCTGGTCTGCCGAAACTGGTTTAGACACGAAAAGACCACCTGCTAACAAGAATGTCCCGATAGCAACTGGCCCTACACCTACTGACAATTTACGAATGGCGTATTTTGTCACTTTTTCAAAAACATGATTTGCTTGTTTCATTCAAAATCTTCCTATATGTTAATCCTTGTACCCCAAGGCACGTCAAAAAAACGAAGACGTTATTGAAAAAACACGCACTCTATACATTTATTAACCTTCTTCCGAAGTCTATCATATCCTTTTTTTAATCTTTAGGCAAGTATTTTCTCTAATTTTTAATCAATATAAAAAACGGATTATGATTAGTAACTAGCTCCTCGTGAAAATAATCAAACCTTTTCATATAAGCATTTTCATGCATATCACTATTTATGGGAATTTCCCCTATAATCTAAGTTACTAATATTTGTTGAATAAACCTCTTCACCTTTTGAGTTTTTATCTAATTTTTTAATATAAACAAAAACTGTCTTGTAATAGACACAAAAGAGACCCACCCCTTATGGGATGAGTCTCTTTTTTCGAAAACCGAAATAGCCTAACTAACTATGTTGAGGGATCTAACCTATGAACTATCTTAGTCTTCTTTTTTGCGTTTTCCTGCCAAACCAAGTCCAGCTGCCGCAAGGATTCCTCCGAGAGCCATAGCTGCCATAGACGCATCATCACCTGTTTCAGGGAGTGCTGGTCCTTTAGGAGCTTCTGGTGTAGTTGGTGGTGTCACTGGTGGAACCACTGGAGTTGGAGGAGTCGGTGGTGTTGGAGGAGTTGGTGGTGTTGGAGGAGTCGGTGGTGTTGGTGGTGTTGGAGGAGTCGGTGGTGTCACAATATTGTTGAACTCAGTATCTTCTGGCAATTGAGAAGTTACTGTCAAGACTTTACCGTCTTTAGTTACAGAAACAACGACTGTAGCAACCATCTTATCGTAGGTAACAGTTGCATCGTTACCTTGTACTTCTTCTACTGTGTAGACGTGAGTACCTTCTTCACCACGTTTGTACTCAAGAGCTGAGAACTTGATCTTACCGTTAGCATCATTGCTTACAGTTTCGATCACATTACCCTTGCTGTCTTTAAGTACGAAGCTAAACTCACCAGCTTTAAGTTCACGACCTTCAAGTTTCTTAGTGAATTCAAACTCAACCTTAGTTGGGATATTGACTACACGTTTTTCTGTTGGTTTTTCTGGTTTTTCAACAGATTTCTTAGTTGGGTCGTATTGGTGAACGATTTGTGACGCAGTATTTTCGATGTCTACACCATCTTTAGCAGTGCCTTTGATAGTTGCAGGAATATCGAACTTGTAGTAGCGTCCGAATGCCAATTTGGCAGTATCGATCACTTGTGTGTTTTCTGCATCGCCAAGTGACTTAGTAAGGTCAGCTTTAGATGTTGCAGTAATCACACCGTCAACGATTTGGATATCGAACTTAGCTGTCACATCTTCTCCTGTTACAGAGTCGTATGCTTTAATATCAGCAACATTGATGTTCAAGTTTTCGCTGTCATATTTATCTGTAACACCTACAGATTGGATATTGTGAGCGTCAGTGAAGTTAGTTGTGTCGAGCCATACTTGGTAGACAAACTTATCACCTTTCTTGAGTGTCTTAGTATTGATATTTTCAGCTTCGTTGTTAGCTGTGCTGTCAGCGTAAGGATCCTTGTTAGTATCGCCTACTTTATCTTTCAACTCAGCATCATCGTCAACAAGTTTCATACCAGTGATATCGAATTTCTCTTTAGAAACAACGTATTTCTCTGGTTGGAACTTAGGTTTTTCTGGTGGACGAACAGTATTGTTGAATTCTTTATCTGCTGGGTCGTTCACTTTAGTGATAAGTGCTTTCGCTTTACCATCGTGTGAGACTTCAACAGTAACAAGAGCTTTCATTGAATCGTAAGAAACAGTTCCATCAGTACCCTTAACTTCTTCTACAGTGTAGTTGTGAGTACCTTCTTGGCCTTTCTTGAATTCAAGAGCAGCAAATTTAACGTTACCTGCAGCGTCGTTCTTAACTGTTTGAAGGATGTTTCCATCTTTATCTTTAAGAACGAAGCTGAATTCATCCGCCTTAAGTTCACGGCCTTCAAGTTTCTTAGTGAAGTTAAATTCAACTTCAACTGGGATGTTTACGACACGTTTTTCTGTTGGTTTTTCAGGTTTCTTAACAGTCTTACTTTGTGGATCGTATTGGTGAACGATTTGTGAGGCTGTATTTTCGATGTCAACACCGCCCTTAGCAGATTGTTTAATTTCTGCTGGGATTTCAAACTTGTAGTAACGTCCGAAGGCGAACTTAGTTGTGTCGATAACTTGTGTATTTTCTGCATCGCCAAGTGACTTAGTAAGGTCAGCTTTAGATGTTGCAGTGATTACACCATCAACAAGAGTGATATCGAACTTAGCTGTCACATCTTCTCCTGTTACAGAGTCGTATGCTTTAATATCTTTAACGTTAACAGTCAAGTTTTCGCTGTCATATTTATCTGTAACACCTACAGATTGGATATTGTGAGCGTCAGTGAATTTAGTTGTATCCAACCATACTTGGTAGTATACTTTATCACCTTTCTTGAGTGTCTTAGTATTGATATTTTGAGCTTCGTTGTTATCAGTCTTATCAGCGTAAGGATTTGCGTTAGTATCTGCAACCTTATCTTTCAATTCGCTATCATCGTCGAGAAGTTTAACTCCTGTAAGATCGAATTTAGATTCGTTAAGGATGTATTTCTCTGGGTTGAAGTCTGGAGTATCTGGAGGAGTTACTTTGTTGTTGAACTCTTTATCAGCTGCATCTGTCACGTTAGTGATAAGTGCTTTAGCTGTTCCATCATGTTTAACTTCAACTGTAACAACAGCTTTCATACCGTCGTATTGAACTGTGCCATCAGTACCTTTAACTTCTTCTACTGTGTACTTGTAAGTACCTTCTTGGCCTTTCTTGTACTCAATAGCTTTGAACTTAACGTTACCTGAAGCATCGTTCTTAACAGTTTCGATGACATTTCCTGCTTCATCCTTCAATTGGAAGCTGAATTCGTTTGCTTTAAGCTCACGGCCTTCAAGTTTCTTAGTGAAGTTGAATTCAACTGAGATTGGAACGCTGTTTACACGTTTTTCAGTTGGTTTAGTAGGGATTTCTGTCTTCTTAGTTTGTGGGTTGTAGAAGTGAACTACTTGTCCAGCTGTATTTTCAATATCTACACCACCAGGAACAGAGTCTTTAACAGTGGTTGGGATATCGAATTTATAGTAACGGCCAAAGGCAAACTTAGTTGTGTCGATGATTTGAGTATTTGCATCGTCTCCAAGTGACTTAGTGAAGCCATCTTTAAGGTTAGCAGTAATCATACCATTTTCAACTTTGATGTCGAATTTAGCTGTTACATCTTCGCCTGTTACTGAATCGTAAGCTTTAATAGCTGAAGCATCAAGATCCAATTTAGTTTCATCGTAGTCATCAGAAATACCAACTGTTTGGATGTAATCCTTGTTGTTAGCATCGAATTGAGTTGTATCGAGCCATACTTGGTAAACAAGTTTATCACCACGTTTAACAGACTTAGTATTTAAGTTTTGTTTTTCGTTGTTTGATGCATCGTCCGCATATGGGTTCGCATTTGTGTCTGCGTACTTGTCTGCCAACTCTTTATCATCATCAACGAGTTTGTCACCAGTGATATCGAATTTCTCTTCAGAAACAACGTATTTCTCTGGTTGGAACTTAGGTGTTTCTGGTGGGCGAACTTTGTTGTTGAACTCTTTATCGTTAGCACTTGAAGCGAATCCGCCTGTTGAAGCATGGTTAACGACAGTTGTGAGAACTTTGCCTTCCTTAGTAACTTCCACTGTCACAGTAGCTTTCATAGCATCGTAAGTGATTGAAGCATCTTTACCAGCTACTTCTTCAACTGTGTAAGTAAATGTCTTACCAAGATCATCTTTGTTGAACAAGAGTTTTTCAAACTTGATGTGACCATCTTTATCGTTGGTTACTGTTTGAAGAATCTTGTTATCTTTGTCTTTCAATACGAAGCTGAACTCACCTGCAGTCAACTCACGTCCTTCAAGTCGTTTAGTATAGTTGAACTCGAGTGGAACTGGAACGTTGTTTTCACGTGTTTGAGTTGGTTTTTCAGGAGTTGTAACTTTCTTATTGAATGGGTTGTATTGGTGAATTGTTTGGTTGGCTGTATTTTCAATATCTACACCGTCGTTAGCATCGATGTCTTTAACAACAGCTGGGATATCAAATTTATAGTAACGACCAAACTCGAATTTAGTTGTATCGATGACTGGAGTAGCATCTGTTGCACTAATAGCTTTAGTCAAGCTTGCTTTAGATGTACCGTAGAGAACACCATTTTCAACTTTAATATCGAACTTGTCTGTAACATCCTTACCAGTGATACCATCGTAAACCTTGATTTCAGAAGCGTCGATATCGAGCTTAGCTTCTTCGTAGTTGTCTGTGATACCAACTGTTTGAAGGTTGCTTTCTGCAGTGAAGTCACGAGTATCAAGCCATACTTGATAGTAGATCTTTTGACCACGTTTGAGGGTCTTACCATTCAAGTTTTGGATTTCAACTTTATCAGCTGAATCGTCGTCATCAGCAAGTTTGTTACCAATGATGTCGAAGCTTGGTTCTGAAACAACATATTTCTCTGGTTTGAAGTTAGGAGTAACCTCGTTATCGAAGACACGATCGTCACCACCATAAGCATCTCCACCTACTGTAGCGTAAGAGATAACTGTTGACAATTGATCTCCTACTGAAGGTTGGATAACTTGAACAGTAACATTGACTTTCATGTTATCGTAAGTAACAGTTGTATCAGTTCCTTTAACTTCTTCTACTGTGTAGTTGAATGTCTTACCGAGATCTGCTTTAGCATAGTTGATAGTAGAGAATTTAACTTTACCTTCGGCATCATTCTTAACTGTTTCAAGAACATTACCTTTTTCATCTTTCAATTCGAAAGTAAATTCTTTATCTTGCAACTTACGTCCGTTAAGTGTCTTACCGAAGATCAACTCGATAGCAGTTGGAACGTTGTTAACACGTTTTTCAGTTGGTTTGTTTGGTTTTTCAACAGTCTTAGTAGTTGGGTTGTAGTAGTTTACTACTTGAGCTGCTGTATTTTCAATTTCAGCACCATCGTAAGCACCGTCAGTAACCTTAGCTGGGATGACAAACTTGTAGTAACGTCCAAATTCGAACTTAGTAGTATCGATAATTTGAGTGTTTTCCGCATCGCCAAGTGACTTAGTGAAGCCAGCTTTAAGGTTAGCAGTAATCACGCCGTTAGCGATAGAGATGTCGAACTTGTCAGTAACATCAGCACCAGTCTTACCATCGTAAGCCTTAATGTCTGAGGCTTTAACTTCCAATTTAGCTTCATCATAATCATCAGTGATACCAACAGTTTGGATGTTATCCTTGTTGTTTGCATCAAATTGATTTGTATCAAGCCATACTTGGTAGTTGATAGTTTCGCCACGTTTAACAGCTTTAGTATTGATGTTTTCTGCTTCGTTTTTACCTACGATTTCACCATTTGAAAGTTTCTTACCATCTGAAGAATCCGCATATGGGTTCGCATTTGTTTCTGCGTACTTGTCTGCCAACTCTTTATCGTCATCAAGAAGTTTAGTACCAGTGATATCGAACTTACCGTTACCATCGCTAAGAACGTATTTCTCTGGTTGGAACTTAGGCTCTTCTGGAGGAGTCACACGGTTGTTAAATTCTTTGTCCGCAATGTCGCCTACAGTCGCGATAAGAACTTTAGCAGTACCATCGTGTTTAACTGTGACTGTTACATTCGCTTTCATTGTGTCGTATGTAACGGTTGCGTCTGAGCCTTTAACTTCTTCTACTGTGTAGTTGTG
>NZ_JACLQK010000035.1:0-10601 GCF_016648645.1 Streptococcus sp. 22.1
ATTGAAACGTTTATAAAAATAGTGATATCTATAATCATTCTATTGTTTACATGATTATTTTTAAGTGAACCTTATAAAAAATTTGAAAATAAGAGCATTTCTTTTCACAAATATTAGGAATTTTGTTAAAATATTTAACGATTAGTATTTTTAAATACTTTTAATCTCATTGAGGGGTGAGATACTTAATAGTATAAGTGTGGAGGATTACCAAAGTGGGTAAAGATTTATTTAATGATCGTATAAGTCGATTTTCGATTCGTAAGCTGAATGTAGGGGTTTGCTCCGTTCTTCTTGGAACTCTGGTTATGGTTGGTACTGCTAGTCAAGTATCTGCCGATGAAACAGCTAACCAAGTCCAAGCAGGAGATGTAGCTAGCACTACTTCTACAGTGAGTGATGAGACATCTTCTCAGAATGCTGTTGCTGCTCAAGCTTCGACGGAAGTCGCAAATATTTTATCTAGTACTGAGACTAATAGTCAGTCTCAAACCGTTTCAAATGCTAGCGCAGCTACTTCTGAAACGTCTACAACACAAGCTTCTAGTGAGACAACATCTCAAGCAGCTTCGTCAACGTCAGCAACTACTGCAGCATCTACCACTAGTGTTGCTGGCTCTACAAGTGTAGGCAATACTACGGGAGTTTCAACGACAGCCTCTGTTACATCAGCATCATCTGAGACACCTGCTTCAGAAACAGCATCTGAAGCACAAGGTGTGGACGTTCAAGCAGAAGCTTCTACAACGAATGCTCTTTCAAGTGGTGCCGAAGCGTCTGCTGTAGTGCAACCTGTTGTAACAGCAGAAACTTCTGGTCGCCGTCGTACACGTCGTGCCCTTGGTGATGCCAATGATCCAAACTTGATTGGTGATGATGTAGAAGACGCAACCTCAACTCCAAAAGTTGAAAAACCAGGCTTTACTACAAATGTTGATGCCAAATCAATGGCTAGCCAAATCTCATGGTTGGACTTTGGAGATGTAGCTAACTGGACAGGAACTACTACAGTATTAGTTCCTAAAAGTGAAGTTAAACCAACTGAGAACTTAGAAGAAAAATTGGCTCTTCAAGTTTGGTCTACCTATACCAAGGAAATCATGCCTGGTTATGTAGTTACTGTAAAAGTCAAATCTTTGAAACCTTTCCAAGCGACTGAAATCTATAAGAAACGGATGGAAAATCAAGGGGCTACAGAAGCTGAAAAAGCAACCTATGATCCAAATGCAAAAAATGGTTATGTAAGTGGAGTCACTTCAAATGCTGCTAAGCAAGCTTTTAACAATGGTGAAGAGGCCAAAATCGTCGCTGATGCCCAAAATAATTGGACTGAAATCAGATTTGAGAATATTGATACGAAAACCAAGAAGACTACCATAAGTTCAGCTTTGAATGGTGGAAATATTGGAGTTCAGTTTGAAATCTCTGCAACCTTCCGTGGTAAGACAGTTAAGCCAGCTATTGTTATGGCTGATGGGGAGTCTGCTAACCCAGGTGAATTAGTTATGTTTACTACCAATGGAGAAGGTTGGCAGCATATTGGAGAATGGAAAAAGTTTACCAGACCAAGTACTTCTGTAACATATTCACCACAAGATACTGAAAATCTTTTTGGACCTAATCCTAAATTTAATAATACCAACTTAAACCAACTTCGTAGATCTACTCAAGTTGGACCAGAAAAGAAACCAGTAGCTTGGAAGTATTTTGGAAATCCTGACCAAGTTACAGGTGGTCTAGGAACCGGTATCTTTGGACCAAACATTTCTGAAGGTAATTATACTGTTCCAATCGTTATGACGCGTGGTGCCTCTGAAGTTGGACTTTATGTCGCTTCAGGTGGTAAACAGTCAGCAATGCTAGGATTCTTCCCAATTGATGAAGGGGACGCTCCTGAGTCATACGGAAAAGCTATGCATACCATTGCAACTGTAGATGGTATAACTGGTGCTAAAGTAAATCAACCATATATTGGTAATGTGAGCCCAGATATGGATGAGAATACTGTTCTTGACTGGTTCGGTGATGATAAGGCAACTACGGCCGATGAAGGAATTGACCAATTGCTTCCAGATGAGCTTAAAGGTTCAACCAATGAGATGATCAAGATGGATCGTACACGCCCAGGTAACTACAAGCTGTCAATAGAAGCCCATACAGATGGAGCTTCAGAAGCTTATATCTACGGTTGGATAGACTTTAACCAAAATGGTACCTTTGATGAAGATGAACGCTCTAATCTTGCAAGAATCACAAATGACGGCACCGTTGAGTTGACCTTTGCAAATAGCAAGACTTATATCGACCCTAGCGTTAAAGAACTAGGTGCTCGTGTTCGTATTGCCAAGAAGGCTACCGAGATTGAGAGCCCAACTGGTATGGCCTTCTCAGGGGAAGTGGAAGACTTCAGAACTCAAATTACGCACCCACCAAAAGGGGAATTCAAGGAAACAAGTGGTCTTCAAGGGGCGAAGCAAACTGCAACTGTAACCTTTACAGCACGTGGAGAACACAAGTATGAGCTTAATTCTAGTGCCGTTATTGACGAAACGGTAGAACCATACATCGTTGATAAAGATGGCAACCGTGCAACTCTTGATGCGGACGGTTACTATGTCGTTCCAGGACAAGGTAAGTATAAGATTACTGCCAACGGTAAAGATGTAGACGTTGAATTTATTCCTGAAGATAACTTCCTTGGAACAGCTGATGGTATTTCTATCCGTCGTTCAGATAACAACGGTTATGATACTGGTTGGTCAACAAAATTCCCAGATCAAGAACCAAACATTAATGGTCAGTTGAATACCATGGATGGTCAATACGTTCCAACAGTCACTCCAATTGAAATCGAAGGAGTTGACAAAACTTCGACTGATGTTCAAGGGGCGACTCAAAAAGAAACTCCGACCTTTAACACAACTGAGACTAACTCAAATGGTGACAAGATTGCAATCACTCCAAGTGCAGAATATCCTGCTAAGTTGGTGGATCCTGCCACAGGTCTCACTACTGATGCGCCATCTGTAACAGTTGAAGGGGAAGGAACTTACACCATTAATCCTTCAACGGGTGAAGTAACCTTCATTCCAGATCCAAGCTTTACTGGTACAGCCAAAGGTGTGGATGTTACATTGTCAGCGCCAGTTGGTCGAAACAAAGATGGTAAGATCCAACAGGACTACATCAAGACTGCAACAGCTAAGTACACTCCAACTGTCACACCAATCACAGTGACTCCTACAGACAAGGTTTCTGCGGATGTTCAAAACGTTCCTCAAACCCAAACACCAACCTTTGATTTGAGTAATGATAAGACTGCTGAAATCACAAGCAAGAAATTGGTAGATCCAGCAACTGGTCAGCCTACTGATGAAACAACAGTAACAGTAGCAGGAGAAGGTAGCTATACTATCGACCCAACGACTGGAGCAGTAACATTTACGCCAGAAAAAGACTTTGTTGGTACTGCAAAAGGAGTAACTGTTCAGGCAACTGCTACGATTACAAATGCTAATGGTAAGACTGCAACCATTACTTCAGATGCAACCTACACACCAACAGTTGTAGCTGCTGTTCCAACAGCTCAACCAGCTACATCTAAAGATATCCAAGGTGCAACGCAAACAGGGACACCAACTTTTGCAGGAACAACTGTTCAAGTGAATGGTGAAGATAAAGCTATTACGATCAAAGATAATAGCTACACGCTTTTGGATAATGATGGTAATGAAGTGACAAGTACACCAGCTTATGCCGCTGATGGTACAACTGAAATTGGTACTTACTCAATTGATTCAGCTACTGGTCAAGTCACTTTCACACCGACTGATAAATCATACACAGGTGTAGTAACACCGGCCAAGGTTCAAGCTGAAAGCTCAAACGGTATCAAGGTGGATACAACTTACACACCAGAAATCGTTCCAGTAACCCCAACAGCAACACCAGCTGAAACAACTGATATTCAAGGTGCGACACAAACTGGTAAACCTGAATTCAAGGGTGGAACTGTAACGGTTGATGGCGTTGAGAAGACTGTTGAAATCAATGAAGATGTTCCAGCGACATTTGACGATGGTTCAACGACTAAGACAGTTGACGGCGTTGGTACTTACACAGTAGCAGCCGACGGTACGGTGACATTTGTTCCTGAGAAATCATTTGTCGGAACTGCACCGGCTGTTACGGTTGTTCGTGAAGACAAGAACGGAACCAAAGCCTCTGCAACTTATACACCAACTGTGACTCCAGTAACTCCAACTGCAACACCAGTTGAAACAACAGATATCCAAGGTGCTACACAAACTGGTAAACCTGTATTTACTGAAGGCGATAGCCGTGTGCCAATGAACGATGATGTTCCAGCAACATTTGATGATGGCTCAACGACTAAGACTGTAGACGGTGTTGGTACCTACACAGTAGCAGCAGACGGTACTGTTACATTTGTTCCAGAACCAAGTTTTACAGGAACAGCACCAGCGGTTACAGTCGTTCGTGAAGACAAGAACGGAACAAAAGCTTCAGCGACTTACACACCATCAGTAACACCAATTACAGTGACTCCTACAGACAAGGTTTCTGCGGATATTCAAAACGTTCCTCAAACTCAAACACCAACCTTTGATTTGAGTAATGATAAGACTGCTGAAATCACAAGCAAGAAATTGGTGGATCCAGCAACTGGTCAACCGACTGATGAAACAACTGTAACAGTAGCAGGAGAAGGTAGCTATACTATCGACCCAACGACTGGAGCAGTAACATTTACGCCAGAAAAAGACTTTGTTGGTACTGCAAAAGGAGTAACTGTTCAGGCAACTGCTACTATTACAAATGCTAATGGTAAGACTGCAACCATTACTTCAGATGCGACCTACACACCAACAGTTGTAGCTGCTGTTCCAACAGCTCAACCAGCTACATCTAAAGATATCCAAGGTGCCACTCAAACAGGCACACCAACCTTCTCAGGAACAACTGTTCAAGTGAATGGTGAAGATAAAGCTATTACGATTAAAGATAATAGCTACACGCTTTTGGATAATGATGGCAATGAAGTGACAAGTACACCAGCTTATGCTGCTGATGGTACAACTGAAATCGGTACTTACTCTATCGATTCAGCTACTGGTCAAGTAACTTTCACACCGACTGATAAATCATACACAGGTGTAGTCACACCGGCCAAGGTTCAAGCTGAAAGCTCAAACGGTATCAAGGTGGACACAACTTACACGCCTGAAATCGTACCGGTAACACCGACAGCAACTCCAACTGAAACAAAAGATATCCAAGGTGCTACTCAAACTGGTAAACCTGAATTCAAGGGTGGAACAGTAACCGTTGATGGCGTTGAGAAAACAGTAGCTATCAATGAAGATGTTCCAGCGACATTTGACGATGGTTCAACGACTAAGACAGTTGACGGCGTTGGTACTTACACAGTAGCAGCCGACGGTACGGTGACATTTGTTCCTGAGAAATCATTTGTCGGAACTGCACCGGCTGTAACGGTTGTTCGTGAAGACAAGAACGGAACCAAAGCCTCTGCGACTTACACCCCAACAGTAACACCAGTTACACCAACAGCAGAAGATACAACATCAACAGGTAAACAAGGTCAAACCCAAACAGGTAAGCCTGAATTTACTGAAGGTGATAGCCGTGTGCCAATGAACGATGACGTTCCAGCAACCTTCGACGATGGTTCAACTACCAAGACAGTTGATGGAGTTGGTACTTACACAGTAGCAGCTGACGGAACTGTAACTTTTGTTCCTGAGAAATCATTCACAGGTAAAGCGCCGGCCGTAACGGTTGTTCGTGAAGATAAGAACGGAACCAAAGCATCTGCGACTTACACACCAACTGTGACACCAGTAACTCCAATAGCAACACCAGCTGAATCTACGGGACCTCAAGGTTTGGTTCAAACTGGAACAGTAACCTTCACAGAAGGTGATGAAGTAGCGCCAATTAACAAGGATTCAATTACCCTTCTTGATGAAAATGGTCAGCCAGCAGCATCAGTAGAAGCGAAATCACCAGCAGGTGACGTGATCGGTACCTTCACTGTTGATAAAGAAACAGGTGTTGTGACCTTCACACCAACAGATAAATCTTACTCAGGTGATGTTGTCCCAGTTAAGGTTCAAGCAGCTGATACAAATGGTACAACAGTAGAAACAACTTACAAACCTAAGATTACTCCAGTCGTTCCTACTTCTGAAGATGCAACAACGACAGATATCCAAGGTGCCACTCAAACAGGTAAACCAACTTTCACCGAAGGAAATCCAAATGTTCCAATCGATGAAGATACTCCAGCTACCTTCGAAGATGGCTCAACTACGAAGACTGTCGATGGTGAAGGAACTTACACAGTTGCTCCAGATGGAACAGTAACCTTCGTTCCTGAAAAATCATTCACTGGAACTGCTACAGGCGTAACAGTGAAACGCGTGGATAAGAACGGTACTGAAATTACAGCGAAGTATACACCAACAGTAACTCCAGTAACTCCAACTGCAACACCAGTTGAAACTACAGATATCCAAGGTGCTACACAAACTGGTAAACCTGTATTTACTGAAGGCGATAGCCGTGTGCCAATGAACGATGATGTTCCAGCAACATTTGACGATGGCTCAACGACTAAGACTGTAGACGGTGTTGGTACTTACACAGTAGCAGCAGATGGAACAGTAACCTTCGTACCAGAAAAATCATTCGTCGGAACTGCACCAGCTGTAACAGTGGTTCGTGAAGATAAGAACGGAACAAAAGCTTCTGCAACTTATACACCAACCGTAACACCAGTTACACCAACTGCAGAAGATACAACATCTACTGACAAACAAGGTCAAACGCAAACAGGTACACCAACCTTCACACCAGGTAATCCAAATGTTCCAATGGATGATGATACACCTGCAACATTTGAAGATGGCTCAACAACCAAGACAATTCCTGGTGAAGGAACTTACACAGTAGCAGCTGACGGAACAGTAACCTTCGTACCAGAAAAATCATTCACTGGAGAAGGTACAGGCGTAACGGTTAAACGTGTCGATAAGAACGGTACTCCAGTTACTGCTAAGTACACACCAACTGTGACTCCAGTAACCCCAACAGCAACACCAGCAGAATCAACTGGCCCTCAAGGTCTTGTTCAAAATGGAACAGTAACCTTCACCGAAGGTGACCCAGTTGCACCAATCGATAAGGATACCATTACTCTTCTTGATGAAAATGGTCAGCCAGCAGAATCTGTAGTTGCTAAATCACCAGAAGGTAAAGAAATTGGTACTTTCACAGTTGATAAAGAAACAGGTGTTGTAACCTTCACACCAACTGATAAATCTTATTCAGGTGATGTTGTCCCAGTTAAGGTTCAAGGTAAAGATACAAACGGAACAGTTGCTGAAACAACTTACACACCGAAGATCACTCCAGTTGTCCCAACTGCTGAACCTGCAACATCTACAGATATCCAAGGTAAAACACAAACAGGTACACCAAGCTTCACACCTGGTAACCCTGTAATCCCAATGGATGATGATGTACCAGCAACCTTTGAAGATGGCTCAACAACTAAAGTTATTTCAGGAGAAGGTACTTACACAGTAGCTCCTGATGGCACAGTAACCTTCGTCCCAGAAAAATCATTCACAGGAGAAGGTACAGGTGTAACAGTTAAACGTGTAGATAAGAATGGTACACCAGCTACAGCTAAGTACACGCCAACAGTAACTCCTGTAACACCGACAGCGACACCAGTTGAAACAACAGGTAAACAAGGTCAAACCCAAACAGGTAAGCCTGAATTTACTGAAGGTGATAGTCGTGTACCAATGAATGACGATGTTCCAGCAACATTTGAAGATGGTTCAACTACCAAGACTGTTGAGGGTGTTGGTACATACACAGTAGCAGCAGACGGAACAGTAACCTTTGTTCCAGAGAAATCATTTACTGGAACAGCTCCAGCTGTGACGGTTGTTCGTGAAGATAAGAACGGAACCAAAGCATCTGCGACTTACACACCAACAGTAACACCGGTGACTCCAACTGCTACACCAACAGAATCAACTGGTCCTCAAGGCGTGGTTCAGACCGGAACAGTAACCTTTACCGAGGGAGATTCCGTTGCTCCAATCGACAAAGATACCATTACTCTTCTTGATGAAAATGGCCAACCAGCAGCGGCAGTGTTTGCGAAATCACCAGCAGGCAATATTATTGGTACCTTCACCGTTGATAAAGAGACAGGTGTTGTAACCTTCACACCAACAGACAAATCTTATTCAGGTGATGTTGTTCCAGTGAAAGTTCAAGCTGCGGATACTAATGGAACAACTGTAGAAACAACTTACACACCTAAAATTACTCCAGTCGTTCCAACTTCTGAAGATGCTACATCAACAGATATCCAAGGCCAAACACAATCTGGTAAACCAATCTTCACAGAAGGGGATCCTAATGTTCCAATCGATGAAGATACTCCAGCAACCTTCTCCGACGGTTCAACGACTAAGACTGTTGATGGTGTTGGTACATACACAGTAGCAGCCGACGGTACGGTAACCTTTGTTCCAGAAAAATCATTCGTAGGAACTGCACCAGCTGTAACAGTGGTTCGTGAAGATAAGAACGGAACCAAAGCCTCTGCAACCTACACCCCAACAGTAACTCCAGTTACTCCAACTGCTGAACCAACAACATCAACAGATATTCAAGGTGCTACACAAACTGGTAAGCCAGTATTTACAGAAGGCGACAGCCGTGTACCAATGAACAATGACGTTCCAGCAACCTTCTCCGACGGTTCAACGACTAAGACTGTTGATGGTGTTGGTACATACACAGTAGCAGCAGACGGAACCGTAACCTTTGTTCCAGAAAAATCATTCGTAGGAACTGCACCAGCTGTAACAGTGGTTCGTGAGGATAAGAACGGAACCAAAGCCTCTGCAACCTACACACCAACAGTAACTCCAGTTACTCCAACAGCGGAACCAGCAACATCAACAGATATTCAAGGTGCAACTCAAACCGGTAAGCCAACCTTCACCGAAGGTGACAGCCGTGTACCAATGAATGACGATGTTCCAGCAACATTTGACGATGGTTCAACGACTAAGACTGTAGACGGTGTTGGTACATACACAGTAGCAGCAGACGGAACCGTAACCTTTGTTCCAGAAAAATCATTCGTAGGAACTGCATCAGCTGTAACAGTGGTTCGTGAAGATAAGAACGGAACCAAAGCCTCTGCAACCTACACGCCAACAGTAACTCCAGTTACACCAACTTCAGAGCCAGCAACATCTACAGATATCCAAGGTCAAACACAAACAGGTAAACCAAGCTTCACGCCTGGTAACCCAAGTGTCCCAATGGATGATGATGTACCTGCTACCTTTGAAGACGGCTCAACAACTAAAGTTATTCCAGGTGAAGGAACTTACACAGTTGCTCCAGACGGAACTGTAACCTTCGTCCCAGAAAAAGCATTCACAGGAACAGGTACAGGTGTGACCGTGAAACGTGTTGATAAGAACGGTACAGCCGTTACAGCTACCTATACACCAACAGTAACACCAGTAACACCAACTGCAGAATCAGTTACTTCAATTGGTAATAAAGGTCAAACGCAAACAGGTAAGCCAAGCTTCACTGAAGGCGATAGCCGTGTACCAATGAATAACCAAGTACCAGCTACCTTTGAAGATGGCTCAACTACTAAGACTATTGCAGGTGTCGGAACTTACACAGTAGCTGCCGATGGTACTGTAACATTCACACCAGAAACTGAATTTACAGGAACTGCCCCAGCAGTCACAGTGGTTCGTGAAGATGTTAACGGAACTAAGGCTTCAGCTACCTACACACCAACTGTCCTTCCAATCACTAAGTTTGTTGATAAAGAAGGTAAGGAAATCCCAGGATATCCTACAGTTGATGGTGAACAGCCAAAAGCTGAAATTCCAGGTTACCGCTTCGTAGAAACTAAGAAATTACCTAATGGTGATATCGAACATGTCTACGAGCAAGTAACGACGTCATACGTTGATGAAAATGGTACGCCAATCCCTGGTTATCCAACCGAAGATGGCCAACAACCTAAGAAAGAAATCCCAGGTTATGAATTTGTGAAGACAGTTGTAGATGAAAATGGTAATACTCAACACATCTACAAACAAATTGTGACTCCAACACCAGTGCCGGATACAACTCCGACACCAGAGCCACAGCCAGCTCCACAAACAGAAGAGCCTAAGGCTCCAGTACTTCCAGAAACAAAAGAAGAAGCTCACTTTATCAATCCAAGTGATAAGACAGCTCAACTTCCAGAAACTGGTAGTGAGGATTCAAACCTTGCAATCTTTGGTTTGGCAAGTCTTCTAGCTGGATTTGGACTCTATGGCGCAAAACGACGCAAACGTTAAGATGATTTAACGGTCGTATAGGACCTTAAGAATCCAGATTTCAATTAAAATAGACCTCATGGTATTTGGGCTCTTTGTCAACTGTAGTGGGTGACGAAAAGCTAACATCTAGAGAGGACCTGATAGGTCTTCTCTTTTTTTATG
>NZ_JACLQK010000036.1:0-6980 GCF_016648645.1 Streptococcus sp. 22.1
AAAGTATTAGACACCTTTATTACAAATAAATCTCTTGTAATCCAAGTTATTCTTTTGTAAATCTTCGTGAGTTGATTTGATGACTTCTCCTGTTTCATCATTTATAAAGATAACACTATCAACATAGTTCACAATATCCAAGTGGTGACTTACAATTAACATCGTTTTATCCTTATAGAAACTTCCCATTAAAACATTTTCATAAATCTTATCTTTACTCATTTCATCCAAATTACTAAAAGCTTCATCCCAAAAAATAATTTTTTCACCTTTCAACAATGATTTGGCAATTAGTAATTTCTGGATTTGTCCTCCCGAAAGATTCTTTCCCTGTTTTAACAACTTCGATTGTAATTTATTGGGAAGTTTAGCAATGACCTCATCGGCTGTGGTATCAGCAAGTATTTTTGATAGCTTAGTTAAATCAGGAGAGTCATATTCAAAGTTTTCTAATACACTTCCTTTTTTCAATGTCATATTTTGCAAAATTACTCCCATATAGTTTTCTAGATGGTCACTATTATATGTAATCTTGCCAGAATATCTTAACATGCCAGTCAATAATAATAACAATGTAGATTTACCACTACCTGATTTACCTATAATTGCTATCTTTTCACCTTGAGTAATTTTCAAATTAACTGGTTTATACAGTGATTCATTTCCATAACCAAAGTTTAAATTTTCTGTCTGAATTATATAGTTTGAATCTAAGTCAAAATTAACATTTATTGGTAAATTTTCTTTTAGTATATCCCCCTGCTTTTCGGCATATATAGCTAATCGTGCTATTTCAAAAATTGAGGTTTTCACTTGTTCAATAGATGAAATCAATAATGAAATACTTGTTTGATATAATACTAAATCTGCTATTGAAACATTAAAAAATTTATTATTATAAATTACTGCTAAAATAACAATTGATAAACTAAAATAGCTAAATATACTTCCAAAAAGTTGAACAAAATTTTCAACTTTTAAAATTTGGGAATATTTGCTTGTCAAACGATTATTATTTTTTATCCATCTATCTTCCGTTTCCCTCTCGTTTCTCATTACTTTAATGTAATCTATATCTTCTAGATCAGATTGAAAATCTGAGTTGAAATCAATTAGATATTGTAGATAGGATTGATTATATTCGTTCTGCTTATGATATAGAACAGATGATATTAAAGAATATAATACAATCATAGAAACTAAAATTATAGTTAGTCTAAAAGAGATTATGACCAAATATATAAAAATTACAAATGATGAAACTAGACTTACTATTGAAGGGATTAGTTTAGATGCCACACTATCTCTCAATGTCGTTCTGAAACTGATTTTTTCAGAAATACTTCCATTGGTATGATTTCTAAAATATAGTAATGGTTTATTGAGCAATCTCTTAAATAAGATAGTTGTGTAAGATTTATCAAAATTACTATTATATTTTTCTAGCGCAAAATTCTTAATATAATATCCAAAAATTTGTAGCAACATAATAGTAAACAATAAGAGAAGACTTGAAATAAATTTTAAATTTCCAGCCATCATATTTCTTATTACAATTGAAAATAGCAAAACACTAATTTCAATCAAAAGTAACGAAATCAAAAAAGAGAAAATTGCTCTTACTTCCAGTGTGTTTTTAAAATATTTAAAAAATAGCGTCTTCACTTTTTGACGATGAAAATCAACGGTCGGTAATACGGTAATAACCGTTCCAGAATAGTGTTCTAAAAATTCATCCTTACTAAATTTAATTCTTCCTATTGCAGGATCCACAATTTTTATATAATTTTTGGTTATTTTTTCTAGAACAACAAAATGATCATTATTCCAATGAACAATCACCCTATTATTACCTCTAACACGTATTAGACTTATAACTTCATCAAAGTTAGCCTTATATGCCTTAATATCTACATTAAAGTTTTTATTCAGATTCAGTAAATAGGAAGCACTCAAGCCATCAGCTGGAAGTGAATCTCTTTCATAAACCTCGTACAAAGGTACTTTATAGCCTAAATCATTCAATAGCATTGTGTAACAAGCTAGTAAACAGTCCTCTTCATTATTTTGTAGAATTACTTTCATTATTCTTCCCCATTTATCAAAAGACCGGAGTTAAAATTTCAAGCGAAGAATCACTTTTCAAATATTTTGATACTGAGTAAACTATTCCTGCAAGTCCTGTCATTAAACCATAAGAATCGAAGTTGGTATTAAAACTGCACATCCAACCATATTTAATTCCAAATGAAAGCATTTTTCTATACTCCGAATTAATGATTTCTTCTAATTCCGAGCTATTTTCACCCCCATACAAATTATTATAGTAAGTTAATGCTAAAAGATTTCCACCGACTCCGTGACATAAAGTGAAATTATTCATATCAAATCCTATTAAGATAATTTGCTTTATTGCATGCTGAATATCTTCTACAAGCAAGGATTCTTCTTGTATACTTAAAATTTTAAATTCCTGATTTAACTTTAACTGAGCTAACCTAGATATTAATACTCCTGTTGACCCATGACACCATTGAGCATTTGAATCCGAAAACCTCTTATCTATCCAGCCTTGGTCTAATTTCTGCTTATCATCAAATTTTTTAGCATCCTCATACATTTCCTTAGCATCTCTACTGTTGAGTTTTCCGGCTAAATATAATAATGATATTTCGATACCTGCATTACCATGTGCTAAGCTAACATTATTACTTTCTTCTTTTCCCCAATAAATGTAGTTATTATTGCTGTCATATTGTTTAAGTTCTTCGAAGCGATTTATCATAGTTCGAAGAAACTCTTCTGAGTATTCGTCATCTTCACAAGCTAGTATTGAACTCGAAAATCCAGTTAAAAAATCCGCTGGCGTATTTTGCAAAGCCTGTTTAATCAAAGAAACTTTACTATTTAATATTTTTTGTGGGATTTCTTGTTTGGTAATTTGAGATATTCTTACTAAGGTTGATAGTATCCCTAATCTTCCAACATAGTAGGTCATATCTAAAATATTAGAATACACATTTACAAGTGTTTTAAACAAATAACACAAACATCTATAAACTTTTCTTTTTCTATTTTTATCTAACAAAGAATAACATTCTATTAAGCTTAATGCTACCCCCGAGATACCATCATAAATTGAATTATCCATTGGAACCAATTCAAAATTGTTATGATCATTAACTTTTAAAGTCATCCAATTAATACTTTCATCATCTGGGTCTAGGTACATTTTTGCAAGTATCTCATCTACAAGGTTATTCAAAGCATTAATCAAGATATTCTCTTCATTTCTAAAATCATCATATTTTTTATACAGTTCTTGCATTTCTGTACTCTCAGAATCACGATCAGCTTGAAGTGAAAATCTTATTAATTCAACTTGTTCAGATATCTTATCTTCAGTTAGTTTGTTAAGTTTCTCTGTAACAGAATACAAGGGAGTTTTCCTTATTTTCCAAACATCCGAATATCCATCGGTAACTATTGTAGAATTAGCTTCAATATAGAAAGATGGTATATCCATACTGAGTAATTGTCTAACTTCTGATTCACACAATTTACTACTATCATAGTGACTTAGCTTCTCTGACATTTTTTTAAAAAGTAAATCTTGTTTTTGGGAATATATTGGAGAAATAAGCAACTGACTAACTACGTCATATTCATGAGTATTTCTAAACAATATTCGTGTCTTTAAATCAGAATATTGCTGATACACTTCCAGAATTTCTTCCTTATGATTAAGAAAAAAATCACTCACTAACTTAAAACCATCTATTATGTCATTTACATAATTAGTAGCTACTAAATATTCCTTCTGACCCAAATATTCAAAGAATGGCAGATGTGATTGATATTTTGTTGCCTGAACAACTTTTTCAATTCTAATATCATCTCTGTAGTTATTAATGACTGTTTTAAATTCATTAACTAGTGTTCCACCAAGGATCCCACTTAAATCTCCTCCAAATATTTTTTCTGCTTCAGAAATTGGAAGTAATCCTGATGAAAGTACCGAGGATCGGCTTCTTTGAGTAATCTCCTTGGTTGCAAAGTTATCAGCTATTATTTCAAATGGTGATGTACTAAAGAGAGTTTCTACATCAACTAAAATTGGCGATTTCCCAGAAGAAAGAATATTTTCAAAATGTAAATCTGAAATATTAAAAATATACGCATAAAACAATAGGAAACCCATATTCGTGTAGTATTCCCTGGCCTCATTAGCATTTTTTAATTTTTGATTATTTATATATTGTTCCCAAAAATATCCATCTCTATCTAAAATGTTTGGAATAAAACGAATCTCTTTGTTAAAAAATTCACTTACCATTAAATCTATCTTTCGAAGAAATCTATTTGCTATAGAACTTTTTCTTTTATATACTACCTTTTGATTATTATAAGTGATAATACACACTCCCGTTCCGTCATGTATATCACCCGTAACTTCAATTTCAAGCTTATCCAAATCAGGTTTCAATTTATCAGAATGTAAAAAATTATTATCACACAAAAACCGAAAGTCTTTTACGAAAGTAGATTTCACTCGCTCGTGCAAGTCTAAGTATTTTTTCACTATTAATTGGATTCTATCATTAATTTCTGGAAATCTTATTTCAATTTCTCCAAAAATTTTACCACTACCACATAGTTCTTGATTAAAATAATCATAGCGTTCCTCAGGAGTGTTACCTTTTAGCTCGCCATTGACCCTTTTTTCATTAATTAAGTAAATCAATGTTGGCCTATAGTAATCTAATATAATTTTTTCTAGTACTTTTCTATTATTTGAATTCTCCAATGATTTGTAATTAAATTTCTGTTTAATTATAAGTAAAGGAAACTTATCAAATTGTTCATATAGTTGGTTATGCTTCATAAATCAAATATCCATTCCTTGTAAAAATATCTATCTTATTGCAAAAAAATAAAAGTTTGAGATATCTTTACCTCAAACTTTTAAGTCCATTAAGTTAATTAACACAACTTAATATGTAACAGATAAAAATACTTGAATGCTTAAGTAAAATTTTCTTGTTAAATAATTAGCAACATTTTAGTTTTTTTGTCCAAGTTGCTAGGTTACATTCATGAGTGAGAGTAAGAACCACTCCGTTTCCGGCACCAATAATTTGGTCTAGTTCCTCCATACTTACTTCTTATAGTGAGTTTACTGCTGCAATTTCTGCGATACTTTGATTATTTGTTGATTTCATGGATATTTCTCCTTTTTTAATTTAAATCAATATTAAGCATCTTTATCTAGCTACAATTACATTTTATAAGTACAAGATAAAGAAATGTCAAAATTTACCTTAAGAAAACCTAAAGAATTTAGTGGGCTTACATTTTACTTGATATTTTTGATATACTATAAATATGGAAAATTCAAATTATTTCACTAGGAGAGCTCATGGATATAGAAACGCCTTTTTTGACTAGGAAAATATTGGTTGTTGATGATGATGTTGCGTTAAATCATTCAATAAGGGAGATACTGTCAGTTTCTGGTTTCTCAAAAATATATAGTGCATACAGCATCAGTGAAGGAATAGAGTCTTTTGTTAAAAATTCTATTGATTTGATTATATTAGATGTCATGCTTCCTGACGGGGAAGGGTATTTATTATCAAAATATGTTAGAAAAAAATCTGATATTCCAATTCTTTTTCTAACAGCAAAAAATGAACCTGAAGATGAAATTCAAGGTCTACAATCTGGAGGAGATGATTTTATAACTAAGCCTTTCCTACCTAAAATTCTCATTTATCGTACGATTTCGCTTCTTCGGCGATCGTACAAAGAAGACAGTAAAACTATTAAATTAGATCATTGTATTATTAATTTAGGGAATGCAATTGTTGAAAAAGATAATGAAAAATTATCTTTAACCCCAATAGAAATTCAAATCATTCGAAAATTGTATGATAATAAAAACTATATTGTATCTACAGAAGCGATTTGTGATACGGTATGGGGTATTGATAGCTTTGGATATGAAAAATCTTTAATGGTTCATATTAGAAATATCAGAGAAAAAATCGAACTTAATCCTTCAAAGCCACAATACTTGGTTACTGTTAAAGGACTTGGCTACAAACTAATGGTGTAGGGAGCTTATACATGTTTAAACTACGTGTAGTAACACAATTTATTAGACGTTTTATTGTTTCAGTCATAGTAATGTCCATAATAAACATTTTTATTATAGTTTTTTTTGTTTTTAGCCAAGCAAATCAAACTAATGTGATGGATACAGTGAGTAGCCTAGTCGAACAACTTGATATCCGTTCTAATTCTGCCAAATTATCTAACTTAGGTAAAAAATTAGCTAATTCTAAAGAGGTATGGATTATGGTTTTAGACTCTGATAGTGGAAAGGAAATTTATGAATATAAAAAGCCAAGTGAAGTCCCAACACAGTATAGTCTAACTGACGTCGCTAAGTTTACACGTTATTATTTAAATGATTACCCTGTATTCGTACAAATTATTAACAATAAGATTCTTGTTTTTGGATTTTCAAAAGATAATGTGTTTAGATTTCCTTTCGATTATTATGAGAAATCCGACCTTCACAACCTCTTTATTTTAGCTTTTTTTCTACTTGGAATAAATTGCCTGTATCTATTAATCATTTATACCTACAGTACTAGAGTAGTCCAACGTAAAATTACCCCTTTAGTTTCAGCAATTCAAAAACTACCAGAAGGCCTAAGTGGCTCTGTTGCAACTCAAGATGAGCTAAAACAATTAACGGAGGCTATAAATATTGCTGACAATAAACTTAAAGAAGGGGATCTTTTTAAAGAAAATTGGATTTCTGGTATAGCACATGATATAAAGACACCTCTGTCCGTTATTATTTCAAATGCTTCTCTTATTAAGTCTGATACAGCAGATAAAAATCAATTAAGACGTTTACAATCCATCCTTAATGAGAGCTATTATATTCCTGTCGCTTATACCCCTCT
>NZ_JACLQK010000037.1:0-5046 GCF_016648645.1 Streptococcus sp. 22.1
GCTAAGCGACTACCGTATCTAACAGGGGGCAACCCCCAACTACATCAGGCGTACTAGGGCTTAACTTCTGTGTTCGGCATGGGAACAGGTGTATCTCCTAGGCTATCGTCACTTAACTCTGAGTATTCTCAACTCAAAATTGAATATCTATACTGTATCAAGAAACCAAATCGTTGTCAATATGTCTCAGTTACTTTCTTTGGATAAGTCCTCGAGCTATTAGTATTAGTCCGCTACATGTGTCACCACACTTCCACTTCTAACCTATCAACCTGATCATCTCTCAGGGCTCTTACTGATATAAAATCATGGGAAATCTCATCTTGAGGTGGGCTTCACACTTAGATGCTTTCAGCGTTTATCCCTTCCCTACATAGCTACCCAGCGATGCTCTTGGCAGAACAACTGGTACACCAGCGGTAAGTCCACTCTGGTCCTCTCGTACTAGGAGCAGATCCTCTCAAATTTCCTACGCCCGCGACGGATAGGGACCGAACTGTCTCACGACGTTCTGAACCCAGCTCGCGTGCCGCTTTAATGGGCGAACAGCCCAACCCTTGGGACCGACTACAGCCCCAGGATGCGACGAGCCGACATCGAGGTGCCAAACCTCCCCGTCGATGTGAACTCTTGGGGGAGATAAGCCTGTTATCCCCAGGGTAGCTTTTATCCGTTGAGCGATGGCCCTTCCATGCGGAACCACCGGATCACTAAGCCCGACTTTCGTCCCTGCTCGAGTTGTAGCTCTCGCAGTCAAGCTCCCTTATACCTTTACACTCTGCGAATGATTTCCAACCATTCTGAGGGAACCTTTGGGCGCCTCCGTTACCTTTTAGGAGGCGACCGCCCCAGTCAAACTGCCCGTCAGACACTGTCTCCGATAGGGATAACCTATCTGGGTTAGAGTAGCCATAACACAAGGGTAGTATCCCAACAACGCCTCACTCGAAACTGGCGTCCCGAGGTCATAGGCTCCTACCTATCCTGTACATGTGGTACAGATACTCAATATCAAACTGCAGTAAAGCTCCATGGGGTCTTTCCGTCCTGTCGCGGGTAACCTGCATCTTCACAGGTACTAAAATTTCACCGAGTCTCTCGTTGAGACAGTGCCCAAATCATTACGCCTTTCGTGCGGGTCGGAACTTACCCGACAAGGAATTTCGCTACCTTAGGACCGTTATAGTTACGGCCGCCGTTTACTGGGGCTTCAATTCATACCTTCGCTTACGCTAAGCACTCCTCTTAACCTTCCAGCACCGGGCAGGCGTCACCCCCTATACATCATCTTACGATTTAGCAGAGAGCTGTGTTTTTGATAAACAGTTGCTTGGGCCTATTCACTGCGGCTGACCATAAGTCAGCGCCCCTTCTCCCGAAGTTACGGGGCCATTTTGCCGAGTTCCTTAACGAGAGTTCTCTCGCTCACCTGAGGCTACTCGCCTCGACTACCTGTGTCGGTTTGCGGTACGGGTAGAGTATAATTAACGCTAGAAGCTTTTCTCGGCAGTGTGACATCACTAACTTCGCTACTAAACTTCGCTCCCCATCACAGCTCAATGTTATAGATATAAGCATTTGACTCATATCACACCTCACTGCTTGGCCAGACACTTCCAATCGTCTGGTTTAGTTAGCCTACTGCGTCCCTCCATCACTATATACTCTAGTACAGGAATATCAACCTGTTGTCCATCGGATACACCTTTCGGTCTCTCCTTAGGTCCCGACTAACCCAGGGCGGACGAGCCTTCCCCTGGAAACCTTAGTCTTACGGTGGACAGGATTCTCACCTGTCTTTCGCTACTCATACCGGCATTCTCACTTCTATGCGCTCCAGCACTCCTCACGGTACACCTTCTTCGCACATAGAACGCTCTCCTACCATACCTATAAAGGTATCCACAGCTTCGGTAATATGTTTTAGCCCCGGTACATTTTCGGCGCAGGGTCACTCGACTAGTGAGCTATTACGCACTCTTTGAATGAATAGCTGCTTCTAAGCTAACATCCTAGTTGTCTGTGCAACCCCACATCCTTTTCCACTTAACATATATTTTGGGACCTTAGCTGGTGGTCTGGGCTGTTTCCCTTTCGACTACGGATCTTAGCACTCGCAGTCTGACTGCCGATTATATCTCGTTGGCATTCGGAGTTTATCTGAGATTGGTAATCCGGGATGGACCCCTCACCCAAACAGTGCTCTACCTCCAAGAGACTTAACATCGACGCTAGCCCTAAAGCTATTTCGGAGAGAACCAGCTATCTCCAAGTTCGTTTGGAATTTCTCCGCTACCCACAAGTCATCCAAGCACTTTTCAACGTGCCCTGGTTCGGTCCTCCAGTGAGTTTTACCTCACCTTCAACCTGCTCATGGGTAGGTCACATGGTTTCGGGTCTACGACATGATACTAATGCGCCCTATTAAGACTCGGTTTCCCTACGGCTCCGTCTCTTCAACTTAACCTCGCATCATATCGTAACTCGCCGGTTCATTCTACAAAAGGCACGCTCTCACCCATTAACGGGCTCGAACTTGTTGTAGGCACACGGTTTCAGGTTCTATTTCACTCCCCTCCCGGGGTGCTTTTCACCTTTCCCTCACGGTACTGGTTCACTATCGGTCACTAGAGAGTATTTAGGGTTGGGAGATGGTCCTCCCAGATTCCGACGAGATTTCTCGTGTCTCGCCGTACTCAGGATACTGCTAGGTATAAAGACTATTTCGAATACGAGGCTATTACTCTCTTTGGCCTACCTTCCCAGGTAGTTCTTCTATAATCTTTAAGTCCACGTTGCAGTCCTACAACCCCGAAGAGTAAACTCTTCGGTTTGCCCTCTTGCCGTTTCGCTCGCCGCTACTAAGGCAATCGCTTTTGCTTTCTCTTCCTGCAGCTACTTAGATGTTTCAGTTCACTGCGTCTTCCTCTACATTACCTTAACAGTAATGAGTGACAGGCATTACCTGCCGGGTTCCCCCATTCGGACATCTCTGGATCATTGCTCACTTACAGCTCCCCAAAGCATTTCGTCGTTAGTCACGTCCTTCATCGGCTTCTAGTGCCAAGGCATCCACCGTGCGCCCTTATTAACTTAACCTTATTTTGGTCTTTCGACCTAACTCATTAAATATTCACAGCGTTTCGGTTTATTTTCTTGTTACTATCTATATGTAATTAATTACATATGGAATTTGATATAGATATTCAATTTTCAATGGACAATACTTGAATCTTTCGATTCAATGGAGCCTAGCGGGATCGAACCGCTGACCTCCTGCGTGCAAAGCAGGCGCTCTCCCAGCTGAGCTAAGGCCCCACAAGACCTCTCAAAACTAAATAAGAAACTCAAGTACATTCCGTTTTTCCTTAGAAAGGAGGTGATCCAGCCGCACCTTCCGATACGGCTACCTTGTTACGACTTCACCCCAATCATCTATCCCACCTTAGGCGGCTGGCTCCAAAAGGTTACCTCACCGACTTCGGGTGTTACAAACTCTCGTGGTGTGACGGGCGGTGTGTACAAGGCCCGGGAACGTATTCACCGCGGCGTGCTGATCCGCGATTACTAGCGATTCCGACTTCATGTAGGCGAGTTGCAGCCTACAATCCGAACTGAGATTGGCTTTAAGAGATTAGCTTGCCGTCACCGACTCGCAACTCGTTGTACCAACCATTGTAGCACGTGTGTAGCCCAGGTCATAAGGGGCATGATGATTTGACGTCATCCCCACCTTCCTCCGGTTTATTACCGGCAGTCTCGCTAGAGTGCCCAACTGAATGATGGCAACTAACAATAGGGGTTGCGCTCGTTGCGGGACTTAACCCAACATCTCACGACACGAGCTGACGACAACCATGCACCACCTGTCACCGATGTACCGAAGTAACTTTCTATCTCTAGAAATAGCATCGGGATGTCAAGACCTGGTAAGGTTCTTCGCGTTGCTTCGAATTAAACCACATGCTCCACCGCTTGTGCGGGCCCCCGTCAATTCCTTTGAGTTTCAACCTTGCGGTCGTACTCCCCAGGCGGAGTGCTTAATGCGTTAGCTGCGGCACTGAATCCCGGAAAGGATCCAACACCTAGCACTCATCGTTTACGGCGTGGACTACCAGGGTATCTAATCCTGTTCGCTCCCCACGCTTTCGAGCCTCAGCGTCAGTTACAGACCAGAGAGCCGCTTTCGCCACCGGTGTTCCTCCATATATCTACGCATTTCACCGCTACACATGGAATTCCACTCTCCCCTTCTGCACTCAAGTTTGACAGTTTCCAAAGCGAACTATGGTTGAGCCACAGCCTTTAACTTCAGACTTATCAAACCGCCTGCGCTCGCTTTACGCCCAATAAATCCGGACAACGCTCGGGACCTACGTATTACCGCGGCTGCTGGCACGTAGTTAGCCGTCCCTTTCTGGTAAGCTACCGTCACAGTGTGAATTTTCCACTCTCACACTCGTTCTTGACTTACAACAGAGCTTTACGATCCGAAAACCTTCTTCACTCACGCGGCGTTGCTCGGTCAGGGTTGCCCCCATTGCCGAAGATTCCCTACTGCTGCCTCCCGTAGGAGTCTGGGCCGTGTCTCAGTCCCAGTGTGGCCGATCACCCTCTCAGGTCGGCTATGTATCGTCGCCTAGGTGAGCCGTTACCTCACCTACTAGCTAATACAACGCAGGTCCATCTTGTAGTGGAGCAATTGCCCCTTTCAAATAAATGACATGTGTCATCCATTGTTATGCGGTATTAGCTATCGTTTCCAATAGTTATCCCCCGCTACAAGGCAGGTTACCTACGCGTTACTCACCCGTTCGCAACTCATCCAAGAAGAGCAAGCTCCTCTCTTCAGCGTTCTACTTGCATGTATTAGGCACGCCGCCAGCGTTCGTCCTGAGCCAGGATCAAACTCTCATTAAAAATTTAATAATTGTTCGAGCGTTAACTCATTACCGTCGTCTGACGATTTATTCTTGTAAATTGACAGGTTATAATTTCTTCTATCATAACCCTGCACTTGGTTTCTTATTCAGTTTTCAAAGGTCT
>NZ_JACLQK010000038.1:0-4710 GCF_016648645.1 Streptococcus sp. 22.1
CAACCCCCAACTTTTTTTTCCCGCACACGCCGCGTAACCACCTCCTCTCTGCTCTCGTGGGCTCGGAGAGGCGTATTAGAGACAGATAATAAATCAAGAAGTCTGGGAAAATTCAAATTTTGCATTTGAATTTGATGATAAACTTCAAAATAGTACAATTTCAATTGAGAAAAACTTAATTTCACGCGTACTTCATAATATTATATATAACTCAATTCTCCATAATCCCGAAGGCTGCAATGTGAATATTCGTCTACACAGAGATAAAGAATTTTTAATAATTACAATTGAGGATAATGGCATAGGCATAACAAATGATAAGCTATTATCAATTCATAATAGTAATAAAATCATTGAAGAATTTGACATCTCAGGAATTAGACGACACGGTATGGGATTAAAAATCTCAAAACAAATTATCGAAGTTCATGAGGGAAGCTTTAAAGTGGAAAGTAAAGAGAAACAATTCTTTAGAGTTATAATTACTTTACCTTTAGAAGGTGAAGTATAATTATTGATAGTCATTGCAGATAGAGTTCTATTTTATATGTGGTAAAAATTGCACTCGTCCTGGCAGATTACTTAACAAACTTGTTTACTCAATAGGAACTCTTCCATTCTTCTTGCTATTCCCTCATACTCATTAAGTAATGACCTAGCTCCTCTTGCAATACTCCTATTTCCTCATTTACCTGTTCTAATGAAATTGATTCTGTTAAGATTATTTTTTAAAATTCATATCTTGCTAGTTTTTCATTGCTCCTTTTGGCACTCTTCAAATTGATAAGTACTTTCGCTATCTTATTTAAGGTTATAATTTTTTACTCTTTTCTACCATTTATCAAGTCTATCGAGGTTTTAAATAAAAATGAGATAAGACAGTAGCTATTCTGAGGTTACTGTCTTATTTTTAACACTTTTCGAGCTATAAAAGGGCATGCTTAAAAAAACTCATCTGGTATTTTTTGAAACAAGGTGTCACAATAATAAGGTATAGATAGATTTATCGATTTTAGGTCAAAGAATAATCGTAAAGTTTGTTATGCTTAATAAGGTAATCCATTGTCCGAATGAGACGGTGTATAGAGGCAATCGTATGTGGCTTAGTTGAAGTTATTGTCTATTGTTCTTTTTCGTTTCTCATAAAAGTCATCGATATGGCAAGGATTAGTATGACTAGCTGAAGCGATGTTGTGAATGCACTTGAACAAGATTTTTCTGACATAGGGATTTCCTCGTTTAGTGATGTGTTCCTTGGCGAGAAGTTCCCAGATTCATAGTGTCTCAGGTCAATACCAATAAAAGCGTTGATTTGATTGGTAGACTGAAAGCGACGAATATCTTCCAATTCGCCAATAATAGATGTCGCTGTGGTTTCTGCGATGCCAGGAATTGACCATAAGATGTCATACTCTGGTAAAGGCTGAACTAGAGCTACCATGTTGTTTAAGACAACTTGTCTGCGTTCAGAAAGACGAAGCAATTCTTGAGCATAGTAACGGACCTCTTCCATCATGGGAGAGGTTTTCTTGACCGCACAATAAGACCTATTAGCTAGTTCGACGAGTTTATCAGTTAGGTAAGCAATACGCTTTTCAGAGATGCGTTTGGAGGTAGATTGATGGATAATCTTACACAAGTTACTTTGAGATAGGCTTAATACAAACTCTTTGCATAGAAAGCCATCACTAAGTTCCAATATTGCTCTCCAGTAGGTGTGGATAATAGATTTTCCAATTCAGGAAAAGTGACTTGTAGAACCTTGTGCAGACGGTTTTTAGCTCGAACAAGATCTTCATTCATATTTTGATAGAAACGGCTTAAATCACGTAGATGTTGATAAACTTCTTTCTGCACGTAAATTGGTTTACGATTGTGCACAAGCTAAGAATTAGCCAACTTTTCAGCGTCAATTTTATCTGTTTTACGAACTGTTCAATTGCTTCTTAGCTTCCAGTGGATTTAGCTGTGTGTAAGCGTAACTATATTCCTCAAGGAAGGCTTGAAGACGTCGAGAATAGACGCCTGTAGCCTCAAATATAATCTCAGGGCTATGAACAGTTTTCAAGTCGCCCAACAGGCGATTGAATCCAATGGCATCATTGAGTATGGTGTAGCCATGAACCTTTTCACCGTTGACTAAAATTGCCACCTCAGAACTTGTTTTACTTACATCAATTCCAAATACTGCACGCATGACATTACCTCTTTTGTCTTGAATGATTCCTTATTTTAGTGATGTCCTTTTCAATACTCGACGTCTAGCATCCAACATACTTTGATAATATTCCATCTAAAACAGGTATCTTGCCAGTTTGTCAAGCGACATCTAACGCCATTGAACCCTACGACTTTACAAGACACCACTACTTTAACATAAAGAAAAAGTAGTGAGTACTCTCTCCCGTCGGAGATTTCTTCACTACTAATCTTAGTATGTTCTATTTCACATAATCCCTAACAAATACAAAGATAAAGCTTAATTAAGTTGTTTGCCTACAACTCAGAAGTCCATAAAATACCCTAATTGCTCAGCTTTGTAGATAGCCTCTTGCTTATTATTTACTAGAAGTTTTGAATAGATATGATTCAAATGATTAAATACTGTTCTCCTACTAATTTGTAACGTTTCCTCTATATCTTTAACAGAGAGACCTTTCTTACTCAAATTTAAGATTACTATTTCTCGGTCAGTTAAAGCTTCAACATAATCCTGAGATTCAATTTGTTCAAAATACTTTTTCCCAGAATCCACTTTTTTTAAGATAGAGATGAGTTGTTTAGGGTCTATATTTTTATCTACAAAACCGTATGCCCCTATTGTTTTTGCTCTCTCTTCATAGATTGACTTAACATATCCTGTCAGCATAACAACTTTCAAGTTAGGAGTAGACTGTATGAGTTCCTCCGCTATCTCCAATCCATTCTCTTTAGAAATATTTGTTAGATTAATATCAAGTAATATAATATCGTATTTAGATAAATCAATCGTCACATCGTTAAAATTAGAAGTAATTGTATCTATAACATCTACCTCATCATACTGTTGGCATAACAGTTGGATACTCTTTGCAAATAGTTTATGGTCATCAATTAATAAAATCTTCATAGCATAATTTCCAATCTATGGGAAGTAATATTCTGATATTGTATTGTTTATTATCTATTTGTAGCTCCATATCTCCATCAAAAGCTACTAGTGTTTCTTGAAATGATTTCAAACCTCTGCCATAATTTATAGATTGAACTTTTTCCACCACCTGATTGCTCTCCTCTATGATAATAATATCAGATTGAACCTTTAAAGATAAATGAATATCTTTACTGACTCCATATTTTATAGCATTATTAATTAATTCTTTTATAAACCTGTAAACAATATCTCCATATGGAGGTGGGATTATTGTACTACTCGAACAGTTGAAATACAACAACTTATTACTTTTCCTCCTTTTAACAATATCATCAAAAAGAGACTGTATATTTTCTTTCATTGTTCGATTAGAAGGAACTATTGGGTGATAAGTATCAATTTCATCCCTGATACCAGAAACTAGGTCATTCAACCCATTAACAATAAAACCATGTGTTATATCACTATTTTCTAAAGAGAGTAAGTTTTTTATCGCTATGACATTTTGCAAGACATCATCATGCAAATAATTTGAGAACTCCACTCTCATGTTCTCCTCCGATTTCATAAAATAGTTCAATCTTCTATTTTCATAGTCAAAATTTTGCTTAAAGTTTTCTAAATAACAAAAGATACAAGAAATTACCACTAGACAAAAAAACGTGCTTGCATCAACAACTATAAAAAATAGTAAAAAATCTTTAACTAGTCCCTTTATAAGTATTACCCAACAAATGATAAGAAGTATAAAAAAAAGTTCTATACGAGTTTTGTAATTACCTAACCATCTTCGAGTAACTAGACTAAATTTATCATGTATGACCTTAAAATAGTATATTGTACTCATTATAAGGGGAAACAGATACCACCCCAAATTATTAAAGGCTTGATTAACATCTAGCATCTCTCCATAAAATTCACTACCAAGTATTGCTAGCAAAAGCAAAGAAAATAATATCAATGAACGTCTTACAACTGATATTTGTTGCCTAAAATACCTATAATATAGCACTATAACCAATAATGGATAAAGGTGTAAAATAGTAAAAACAACTAAGAATAAGAAATTAAATAAAGTTCTATTAACTAAAAGGCTAATTATAGAAACAAAAATGATCATTAATAAGCTCTTGTCTAGCTTATCTTTAAACTGTTTCTGCCCATATAATATTAAATCAGTAATCTCAACGGTATAACAATAGAGCAATATAATTTGCAGACCACTACTAAAAAAGAGAGGAGTTTCCCTTGATAGCACAGATACCAAGTATTGCCAAATTGTTAAGAAAACGATAGAAATAATTTTTTTAAAAATCCCATCTTGTTTTTGGCGTAATATTGCTGCCAGCCAAATAAAACCTGTATCAATAAGAGTCATTACAAGAGCTACTTTTTCAGAGAAAAGAAGAGACAAGTTTTCTCGATTATAGACCAAAATCAAAAAGGCTATTAATTGTTGTAACAAGATTATTGTGATTCCCAAAAATTTACTCTTTGCTATTTTTTCTATTCTCATCATATTATTTACTAAATCGTTAAAGTTAAAAAGTTTTTAGAATTAATTGTTTATTATTGAT
>NZ_JACLQK010000039.1:0-3934 GCF_016648645.1 Streptococcus sp. 22.1
TTATAAGATACAGGAATTACCTATATTTATGATAACAGAGATAAATTTAAAAATATTGAATCCGAACTTAATAATGAGGAGATAGACTATGTAATTCTAAAAAAAGTTCCTTTCCAAAAGCGAGTGCAACAAAGTAATGCGATAATAAGAGAAGATTTAAAGAGTTTTAATCTTTGTAATAATACATTTATTTATGAAGTTGATTCATTAAATAAGCTAATAAATGGTTCCACATTGAATTTTTACCCATTTTTTGATTTCTCGCAATCAGGGTATATAAATATAGTGATTTCAAATTTAGATTTAACAAATGAAGAACTTATCGATTTACAAAAGATATTTTATGATGAATTGAGAATTGTTAATCATAAAGAATTTTCAAATAACGTTATGGTGAAAGAAAGTGTGATTGAAAGTCTATATCTTAGACTTGAAAATTCATTACCTAAGCACATGCTTCCGAGTAAAATTTATGAAGTTGACGAATTTCCTTTAAATAGAACAGGAAAACTTGACGTCAAAGCTCTAATAAGGTTAATAAAGAGCGATGAGGAAGTAGGTACAGAATTAGATAGTGATATATCAAAAAAAATAGGTATATTCTTTAAGGAAATATTGAATAGTGCCAACACCTATACATTAGAGTCTAATTTTTTTGAAAATGGAGGAAATTCTCTCTTATCAATAAGGCTAATTCAAAAAATTGAAGAATATTTTGATATCTCGTTAAACATAGGTGAAATATTCGATAATCCTAAAATTTCCGAGCTTGAAGTATTGATATTAGACAAAATAACTAAAATTAACTTAAATAGTGAACGACAGCTATATTCAAAATTTGAAACTTACTCTGAAACTGTTTGTACTTATGGGCAAGAGAGATTATGGTTACTAGAATTTTTTTTCGACGATGGCAGTCCATATAACATTAATAATTTATATAACGTCAGCAAATTATTTGATAGAAATAAATTACGAGCTAAATTGAAAAAAATAATACAATATAATTTGAGTTTAAGAGAGTATTTTCTATATAAAAATGGCACGCTATTTCAGTGTGTTAAACCAATGTCTGTTGCCGAAAAAGATGGAATCGTCGATAAATATTTTTCTAACAAATCCGATTTTTTTACTTGGCTTAATAAAAAGAAAGTAGAAAAAATTGATTTAGAAAAATGGTCATCTAAATTTTATATCTGTCAAGTTGACAAGAAGTTATATTTATATTGTAAATTACACCATGTCATTTTTGATGGCATTTCTGAGAAATTATTCATTACACAGTTGGTATCGAACCAGCCTGAAGTTTTTGACGGAATATCTCAAATTGGAGAATATGCTTTTGTTGAAAAAAAACTTAAGAAGAAAGATGATAAGTCTCAAGGAATAAAGTTTTGGAAAGATTATTTGAAAAATTTGACTCCATTATTATCAGATGCTTCACAAATGGTAGGTAAAAGTGGCCAAAATATTTTAAAAAATGATATGTATCAAATTACAATTGATCATTCTTTAATTGAAAAATTCAACAAAGTATGTAGCCGAGAGAAAATAACACTATTTATGGGATTACAGTTAATTTTTTCAATAGTGTTGAGTGAAGAATTTAACAGATCTGAAATCTATTTGACAACACCAATTGATATGAGAAAAAATAAATTTCATAAATCAATAGGTTTCTATGTAAATACAATAATTTTAAAAAATAAAATTATTAGTTCTGATTTTTCGACTTTAGCCCAAATAAATCGTGAAGGTTGGATAAGAGCTTTAGAAGAATCACATATTGATTTTGCAACTATTATAAATAATTTCAAAAGAAAGAATCCACTTGATATTGTAATTGAAAGTATGTTTATATTACAGAATATAGAGTTACAAAGTCAAAGTGAATTAGAAATTATAGACTTGAATGATTCTTATAATAAATTCGGTTTAACAGTTAATTCTGCTATTCTTGAAAATGGTTATGTTATGAAGTGGGAATTTAATACGAACATATTTAGTCTGGATGTGATCAGTCAATTAGCTTCTACTTTTAAGATAAAGCTAGAAAAATATTCTGAGATGAATCTTCTAGAAAGGAGGAGAGATATTTGAATATTCAAAAAAAACTAAAATCAAATTTATGTTCATCTAGTTCTGAACTAGGTTTAATATCAGAGAAGGAAAAGTTGTCATATAATGAAATAGGTAGCATGGTTAGCTATATTTTGCGTATTTTTCAAGAAAATAGCATAGTTAAGGGAGACTATTTGGGAATATTGATTCCTAGAAGTATTGATCAAGTTGTAGTTGTTTTGGCATGTATAATTTCTGGAGTCGTTTTTATTCCACTAGATTCAGAATATTTCTATACTAGGTCAGAAAGAATTTTAAAAATGATTGATTTTAAAGCCATTATGACCGATAAAATTTCTGATGTGCCCCACAAAATAATTTCAACTAACAAAATTATCATGGTGGAGATTTCTAGAGACTTCGGAACAAAGGATTTGTACTTTCCTGATTTTGGTGTGAGTAAAAATGATACTGCATATATTCTTTTTACAAGTGGAACAACAAGTTTTCCTAAGGGTGTTGAAGTTACATATCGAAATCTTGAAAATTATCTTAAGTGGTGTATGATGGAATATGGTCGAGAAAAGATTGATTTTTCAATAATGCATGGACCAATATCCTTTGATGCAACAATTACAAGTTTTTTGTTTCCTTTAGTAAATAAAACGACAGTTAAAATTAGTACTCTTTTTTCAGAATTAGATGATTTAGCAGAAATCATGAAAAATTCAAGCGCGAATTGTCTTTTTAAAATTACGCCTACACATTTAAGTTTACTCTCTAGAATGGGAGTTACAGACTCACTAAATAGAAATAGACACACGTTTGTAATAGGAGGGGAGCAGTTAAAAATAAGTATTTTATTAAAATGGATGGAATCTTTTCCTAATAGTACCTTCTTTAATGAATATGGTCCGACTGAAGCTACAGTGGGGTGTATCGTGAAGAAATTGTCTCTCGAGGATATAAAGAGAACGGGGTTAATTAGTATTGGTAAGCCTATTCCAAATGTATCTGCAAAAATTGATCTAAAAATAGAAGAATCGGGTACTAAACGAGGAGAATTAATACTTAGTGGAACAAGTATAAGTAAAGGTTATATTAATAAATCAGAATTTGAGAGTTCTCCATTTGTTAAGGTTGATAATATACTGTACTACAAAACAGGTGATTTAGTAGAACTTATTGACGGTGAGTACTATTACTTAGGAAGACTTAAAGAGGAAATAAAGTGTAACGGATATCGAGTATCTGTGCAAGAGATTGATGACGAGATCTCAAAAATATTAACTTCAATAATATTTAAAACAATATTGTATAATGGTAAAATTATTACTTTTATTGAAAGTGAGATTAATAAAAATAAACTCAGAGACCAACTTTCAGTGTTATTACCAAGATATATGATCCCACAAAAAATAATCACAATTGATAAAATTAAAGTTGATAAAAATGGGAAAATTGATAATAATTATCTTAAAAATTATTTAAAAAAGTTAGGAGAATAATATGGTTGTAAATGAAAAAAATATTGCATTGGATGTTTGGAAACAAGTTCTAAATATTACTGAGATACCAGAGGAAGAAGATACTTTTTATTCATTAGGGGGGACTTCTTTGCAGTTAGTCGAAGTATTGTTTGTTCTAAAAAACAGATTTTCAATTGATTGTACAATGAGGGAGCTTATGATCCTTGAAAATTTCGGGGAGTTTATAACACTAATCAAAGAAAAAAATAAAAAATAATTCTTTTTCTGGAGGGACAATAAGATGAAAAAGAGTAATATTGCAACATTGTCACAAAAATCTTTTTATTTTTTAAATAAATCTGATCCAGAGTCTTCAAGTTATAATATAGGTAAAGTATATGAAC